>JAYENH010000626.1:0-2303 GCA_034721995.1 Bacteroidota bacterium | reverse complement strand
TGTTCGATTGCAGAATTGAAAACTGGTGGTTGCAAAGGGAAAGCATTGAGGATATTGCAAAACAACTTGAAATTGGAATAGTTCCGATTATTGGTAGGGGAACATTGTTGGAGGCAGTTGAATATTGCAAAGCAGGTTATAAATCGACCATAGCTGAAAATAAAAACTACGATGCCGAAGGTTTGGTTTTAAAACCAAAAGTAGAATTGTTTAACCGCAAGGGCGAGCGGGTTATTTCTAAAATTAAATATAAAGATTTTTGATATTATGCTAAATAAAATTGATGAATTATTAATAGAGATAGAATCATTTACTTCAAAAATACCTGAAGAGATTGATCAATTCAGGATTAAAATGCTTTCGAAAAAAGGATTAATTACCATGCTTTTTTCCGAGTTTAAATCGGTTCCTGTCGAGCAGAAAAAGGAATTTGGAAAACGACTGAACGAATTGAAAACTAAAGCTCAAAATAAATTTAATGAATTGAGTAATTCAGTTTCGTCGAAAGAAAGGCAGTATTCAGATCTTGATTTAAGCCTTCCTGGCGAACCATTACCTGCCGGCTCGCGACATCCTGTTTCCTTAATTAAAAACGAGATTGTAGATATTTTTGCCCGACTTGGTTTTTCTATTGCCGAAGGCCCCGAAATAGAAGACGACTATCATAATTTTACGGCCTTAAATTTCCCCGAAGAACATCCTGCCCGCGATATGCAGGATACTTTCTTTATTGAAAAAAACCCAGATGTGTTGCTCCGCACACATACTTCGTCGGTTCAGGTGCGCGAAATGAAAAATAGCAATCCTCCCATACGAAAAATATTTCCGGGAAGGGTTTTCCGCAACGAAGCAATTTCTGCACGCGCACACTGCATTTTTCATCAGGTCGAGGGTTTGTATATTGACGAAAACGTATCCTTTGCCGACCTGAAACAAACCTTGTTGTATTTTGCACAAGAAATGTTCGATGCCAAAACACAAATCCGTTTACGACCTTCGTTTTTTCCATTCACCGAGCCATCGGCCGAAGTAGATGTTTCGTGCAACCTATGCGGCGGAAAAGGCTGTAATGTTTGCAAATATACCGGCTGGTTAGAAATATTAGGCTGTGGCATGGTAGACCCCAATGTGTTGGAGAATTGTAATATTAACGCAGAAAAATACACAGGCTTTGCCTTTGGAATGGGTATTGAGCGCATTGCTATGTTGAAGTATGGTGTAAAAGATCTGCGTTTGTATTTCGAAAATGATGTTCGGTTTTTAAGGCAGTTTTCGGCGGCTTATTAGAGAATGATATAATACAATGATGGGAGAAAAATTATCAGTTTAAAAAAAAGTTTAACTGATAAATGAAAAATGCCCTGGTTTTTTATTCAAGAGTTTACTCGAAGTGGAAAGAAATAACCACCATATTCGATATCATTTTTTCGATGGCCATAGAATACTCTGTTCCGTCGGGACGAATAACATTTGCAAGCCCAACAGCATATTTTATTTCGGTCGAGAATTTAAAATACGGCAAGTAGTAATCAATCCCAAATCCAAGTTCGTAGTATAAATCATGTCTCTCTAACAGGATCGTGGGTTTTTCTTCTTCTTTTATTCCTTTACGCGCAGCAAGGTCAAGCCGATAATTCAATCCTGCAATGATATATGGCCTGTAATTGTTTATGCGTTTTGCTTTATATTTTAGTGTTAGTGGGAACTCCAAAAATGTCGATTCAATTTTAATTATCTTTTTCGTAAATCCATTGCTTCCCCTTACTAAGTATTCTAAGTTGCGCTGGCCAAAAGTAATTCCCGGTAAAAATCGTAAATCTAAATATGGCATAATGCGCAGGTTCGATACAATTCCGAGGTTAAAACCTGCCTGACGAACAGTGTTTACCGAATATACCGAATCAAATGTATTGATGAACTTTGAATTATAGATATTGAAATCCATGGAGTTAAACCCAACAGTAAATCCAAAATGCAGTGGGTCGATATCGTATTTTGGTGTATTCAGCACTTTTTTGTGTTGAGCATCAGCAAAAATACAAAGCAAAATAAATATTGTACTAAGAATTATTTTATTGAACATATAGTGTTTTTTAATCAATCACGGTTTGGCTATGAGTAATCCGGATTTCCGAAGCTCTTAACCTTCATTTCTATTTTACATTTTATTACTTGCATAATCTTTCAATTTACAATGTCCCCCGCATTACGTATGAGCCTTTGTTGGCGGTTCGTGCTTTTATTTCTCTATTGTACAACTAAATCTTATACCCAATTCTTCAATCATTTGGAAATCATTCATC
>JAYENH010000625.1:0-2305 GCA_034721995.1 Bacteroidota bacterium | reverse complement strand
GATGTAAATTAGATAAGCACTATGAAACTAAAGCAATTAAGATATTTCACGAACATACAAATACAACAAGAAAAAACAATGCCGAAAGGCGAAATATTTACAAGTGTGTAGTAAATATTTGCGAGTTGTGGTTAATTTAAAAAAAAAAGACAATATGAGATACTTCTTTTTATTACTTCTGATTTTGTTTGGCAAATTCGGTAATTCACAAGTGTTGGAATGTGACAGATACACCATATTTGATTTACAGGACACTGTGGACGGATTCGGACCTGGAGTTTACTTCAAAATGACCACCGACACAAATACATATAATACTGGCTACACTGACCTATATTTTGTTGACCAACTCTCTGACACCCTCAATGTTTATAACTGGTGGAGTTCATGGCTACCAAGTACAACTAACATCCCGAATGATACTATTGAATACGTCCTTAACTATAAAACCGGGATCTCGATATTTCCAACCAACTTTAACGGCTATTTAGTTAGCAAAAACCCTGACTGTAATATTCCATTTAACTACACCACAATGACTGTTGACCAATTGTCTTACGATAATGAAGCATATGTCATCTATCCAAATCCGGTACAGACTGGAATCTTGATAGCAAAAAATAGTTCAGATAAACACCTGACTCATGTGGAGTTATACAACGTGATGGGACAACTTATTCTAACCCAAAGAGTTAACTTACAAAAAATTGACCTGACCCGTTTTGAAGGCGGAACATACTTGCTAAAATTATACTCAAGCGATAGACAGGTATTAATTAAGAAAATCATAAAAAACTAACCACAACAATGTATATACAAAATAGCCGAAATAGTAGTAAAATCAAGGGTTGTAGCCCACTTCAACTTTCTTGTAACTTGACAGGAAAGTACCACGCATTCGGCTACTATTCTTATACTCAACCTTGGCCGCTTAGGTAAGCTTGCTTTAGAAAAGCGAGTAATTTGCCACGGAACTTACGTGATCAGAACTCGCGACTTTTTAATTTTAGCCACAAAATAACCGCAAATAAAGAATCAAATTTTTCCGCCGTATTTAGTTGAATTTATCTTTGGATACCTTTAATTATTGGATTAGGGATTTTTCGAATTTCCATAAATATAAAATCGCAAATGAAATATCATTCGCAAACAGATATCAATCAATTTTACGTATATCTGTATGCCTATGATAATTAGACAATTAAAGAACGAGTCGAAACCATACTTTTTCGCAATCTAATCAACAATATAGAATTACTATCTCTCAGAGCTGAAGCCAAAAGAAAAGCCGGTACGAGTGTACCGGCCTTTCATCCTTCATTTCACAATCATCCTTTGTTTACCCAGATGCCCCCGGGCCCAGATCCCCGGGGGCAAGGTTCTAACCATAAGTTCACTATTGTTGAACCTGTGAGCAAACCAAATTAATTTATTATTTATTATTGTTGATTTATTATTGTTTAATGAGTGATCCTTTCACAATAATCAATAATCAATAATCAATAATCATTTAAATATTTCCATCTGTTTTGTATCAACAAAATCGTTTGCTACTATGCGATAGAAATAACTTCCATTGGCATATTTGCTTCCATCGACTTCTACTGAATATTCGCCTGCACCGTAACTTCCTTTTGCAAGTATTTCTACCGAATTGCCGAGTACATCAAAAACCGTAAGATTTATTTCTGATGCTTCGGGAAGGTAGAATGAAATACGTGTCGATTCTTTGAACGGGTTCGGAATATTCTGTCCCAGATTGTAAGCCATTTCATCAGTTTCATTAATGCTCACTTTTCCTACAATTTGAATAGCATCTTGCTCGTACAATCCATTGCCTTGTTTCCATGTTTCTACAACAATAGTACGGTTATATAAACCATTCCAGATACGAAGATTGAAATCATTCCCCAAAACTAATCCTTCAATCTCTGGTGAATATTCATCGTCGCCCCAAATTGCAATTGCCATATTTCCGCCTGTGTAAACCGAGCTTCCCACAAGGTTTCCATTGGCATCAAATACTCCAACTTCATCGCCAATCATAGGTAATTCATCGAATGCACTTTCAGGTATTCCAAGTGTCATGTTGTTTCCTGTGGAATTAATCTGATTGTAAAATACAGGTTCAACAGGAACGAAATCAGATTTCGACGCTACTGAATTAGCCGGATATAGAAGCGTTGATGCAACAGTAAGTTTAGCCTGATATCCACCACCCGGCAGCATATTTCCGATCATGTTTAAGTTGAAGCCCGGCCAGTAAACTTGTCCTGCCCCATCTTTTAAGATTGTAAGATCGGCA
>JAYENH010000624.1:0-2308 GCA_034721995.1 Bacteroidota bacterium | reverse complement strand
CAGGAAAGTGGTTTACATTCCACACCAAACGAAATGGAAGACCGCCGGTCGGTACAGGAGGAAATATTTGGTGGCAGCCTACAATATTCAGGAAACAAATCGAAGCTTTCCTTAAATTTTGTCCATGCTAAATATGGTGCCGATTTGCAACGCAGGATACAGCCATATAATCAATTCTATTTTCAAGGCGATGAATTATCGAACCTTAGCCTTGCATACCGTTTTAAGTTGTGGCGAATAAACCTTTTTGGCGAAACTGCCATAAACGATAATTCTACCTTAGCAAGTATCAATGGTTTAAGTGTGGCATTGACTTCGTCGACATCGTTGGTGATTGTAAACCGTTATTATCCTGTAAATTTTTATGCTGTAAAATCAAACAGTTTTGGCGAAAAACATGGTTCGCGCAACGAGCAGGGAACATATATTGCCTTTGAGTTTGTTCCCTACGCAAATTTAAAACTTACCACATGGTTCGATAATTACCGTTTTCCGTGGTTACGTTTTGGAGTTGATGCCCCATCGAAAGGCCACGAGTTTGCATTACAGTTGAACTATTTCCACAGCCGCGATTTTCAAGTCTATTGTCGTTTTCGTTCCGAACAATCGGAAAGCAATCTAAAACAGGAAAACACAGCCGTTACCAAATTGCTGTCAAACAAAAAACAAAGCACCAGGGTTCATTTGCAATATATAGTAGCAAAAGGCCTGGTACTGAAAAACCGAATAGAATATGTCAGTATCTCGGATGATGAAAGTAGTGATGAAGGCTGGTTGATGTATCAGGATATTTCTTATGCTTTCAGGAATATCCCCCTGAAAATATATGCCCGCTACGCTTTGTTCGATACCGAAAACTGGGCATCGCGGGTTTATGCCTGGGAAAACGATGTGCTATACGCTTTCTCTGTTCCGGCCATGTATTCGAAAGGCACACGTACATATCTCATGGCAAAATATTCAATCAGCAAAAACATTGATGCCTGGGCACGGATTTCCCGTACCTCTTACACCAACAAAGAGGAGATTGGCTCCGGCCTGACAACAATTAACGGCAACACCAAAACCGAAGTTAAGCTTATGTTGAGGGTAAAGTTTTAGGAATTATTATTGTTGAATTATTATTGATTTTAAAAACCATCTGTGATACTTTCTTATTCAAAACCAAAAGATTTTGATTGAAAATCAAGTAAAACCAATTTCAAATACTTATGAAGTCCAAATTAAAAGTTATAAATGTATTACAGGAAAAACTTTTTTGGATAACGAATTCTTAATAATAATAAAGTATTCCCCTGTCGGGAAAGTGCTTAAATCAATTTTATGAGAAGAAGTACAAATTTTCTTTTTCATCATTAATTTACCATTAATATCAAATATCCGTATTTCGGTATTATCCTTTATTTCAGGGCATACAATATTAATAATATCATTTGCGGGGTTTGGAAATACAAAATAATCAGAAGTTAAAATTTCATTTGTTTCTGCTTCGGTTAGTACCGGATTGAAAAAATCCCAGATATTATTCGAAAACTCCCATTCTCCTCCACAATTCGACATTTTGTCCCAGTTTACCGACCAGGTCATAGCTCCACGCAAGTTTGGGTAAACAGCAGCCTGAGTATTGTAGCTGCCTCCAAACGAAATCCCCTGTGTGAGATAATACAGGGCATTGCATAAATCGTTGGGAGTAACATAACCTCCGGCAGGGGCAGCATTTGGGCAGGCAGGCAAGCCAATTACTACCTGGCTTTGGCTAAGGGCGTTGAAATGTATGCCTGTTGTGGCAACATCAAAACCTTTCAGCAACATGTCGGTCATGGCAACTACAAAATCTGCTGTTCCGGTTGAGTAGCCCTGGTTGTCGAGTGCGACTACACCTCCGGAATTGTACAATTGCACATGGATATAATCAAGAATATTTCGGATATTATCGATTACAGGCAAAAAACTTCCAGCCATGTCGGTGTAAGTGCCATAGCCAACCTGAACATAAAAAAGCTCGGGAGCTGCCGTAAGGTGAAAACCCTCACCAAAATGTGCATCTATTTCGGTAATGGCATCCACAACATTTTTCAGTTTCGGGTAATTGCCGTTCGAGATGGTTGCATAAGAAAAATCAGTAAGGCTGCCGCCACCAAAATTCATTGAGCCACCTTCAAAATCAATGTCGAGGCCATCGAAGCCATATTCTTCGATAATGTCGATAACGCCTTGTATAAAAGTATCTTTCTGTGCAATTGTATTTAGCACCACATGCCCGTTTTGCCCGCCAATCGAAACCAATACCGGAATCCCCTGGCTTTGC
>JAYENH010000623.1:0-2309 GCA_034721995.1 Bacteroidota bacterium | reverse complement strand
TTGAACTTGGTTGGATAAGATTAAAACTTAAATCTAATTTGCCTTCAGAAAGAAATGAATTAACACTAGATAATCCATTGGCAATGAAATTCCCTTGTTGTGAGTAGTTAATGTTGTAATCTGGAATAAGGTTATATGATGTACCATTTAACCAAATTTTCCAAATTAATTCTTCGTTATTTTCAAAACCATCTTTAGTTGTAGTATTGGGATCATCTCCGTAGATTAAAATGCTACTCGAAGACCCTGTCAATGCAGCATATCCCCCACACTCCAAGATACCATTATTATCATAAAAGGCACCTATATAAGTTCCAATAGGTGCAGTTGCCCCATTAATTATTATACTTGTTGCAGAAGGTATAGAAACACTATGAATAGTATCTGTAAGCGAATAATTCCATGGCCAACCAGGATTAAAAGTAATTTGACCATCGGAAATAATAACCCAATACATCCCTCCACAAACATCTACAATATCTTCTGTTGTATCGCCATTTGACCATAAGTAGTAATAAGGCGTATTACCTCCTGAAACCGTCAAGTCAATATCCCCATTACAATTATATGAACAATCTACATCAGTAACTGCTCCAATCGCAGATAGTGGGCTATTGGAAAGCAACTCAACAATAAAATTATTTACCGCAGTACAGGAGTTAGCGTCAGTTATTGTGACAGAGTAATTCCCAGGTGATAATGCAATAACATCTTCGGAAGATTGTCCGTTTGACCAGTTGTAATTGTATGAAGAAGTCCCTCCCATTACTGAAATATCTATAGCCCCATTGAATCCATTTATAGGATTTACATGTTCAATAATTGGATTAAAAATAATGGAATCGGGCTGTGTAACCACATAATTTTCGATAAGGCTATTATTAGAACTCCCTGTTAAAATTTCAAGTCCCGACATGCCGTTTGTTGTGAAATTTCCCTGGTTTGGCATAACTGTCAGATACGTTGGGGTCATATCAATAATAGCACTGTCGGCTTGTCGCCAGACTTTCCAATTAAATGATTCGCCGGGATCGAAGCCATCTTTAAAGGAAGTACTCGAATCATCGCCCCATGCCGACACTGCAATCGACAGTGAGCTTGTCCATACGCTATAACCACCACATTCGAGAGTTCCATTATCATCATAAAAAACACCAACATAATCGCCTATCTGGATAGAATCACCATCTATTGTAACCACTCCTGTCTGGATTAAGATAGTATGGTTTATACCGGTATTGGTATAAGTCCAGGGCATAGTTGGGAAGCTTGCAGTGATTTGGTCGTTTATAGTTACCGAATAATTTCCGGCACATAAGCTGTCGATGAATCCTGTGGTTTCGCCTGTCGACCAAATATATTCATAAGGAGAAATACCTCCCGAAACAGACAAGTCAATTTCGCCATTGCAATCGCCATAGCAAAAAGTATTGCCAATTGCCGCCGAAGCTGCCAATGCCCCCACAACTTGTGTGCTTACTTCAAATGTGTCGACAATAGTACATTGATTAGCATCGGTAAGACTAAGAATATATGTCCCGATATTTAATGCAGATAAATCTTCGCTTGTTGCAGAATTCGACCATAAAAAGACATAAGGTGGAGTCCCTCCTGAAATAGTAAGGTCTATTGCCCCATTGTTCCCAATTCCGGGATTAACAGGGCTAATGTTTGCATTAACGATAATTTCATCGGCTTGCAAAACAGTATAAGAAAAACTATTAAACCCTCCTGCCGCACTATTTAAAGAAAGTACACCTGACATACCATTAGTAATATAGTTGCCCATATTGGGAAAGCCTGAATTATATTGCGCGCTCATGATATACGATACGCCATTTGCATAAATTTGCCAGTTGAATGCTTCGCCAGATGAAAAACCATCTTTATCCGGTGTACTCGTGTCGTCGGCCCAGGCAGAAATTGCTGACTGTAAACCTGTCCATACTGTATAGCCCCCACATTTTAAAACTCCGGCATCGTCGTAAAAAACCCCAATAATCGAACCTATGGGAGGAGGCGAACCATTAAGGCTTATTGAGCCGGGTGGAATCAGGATTGTATGATTTGCACCGGTATTTGTGTACGACCAGGGCCAGGCATTGCCCGGCTGTGTGCTGCCCGATTCAAAAACATTGACAAAATAACTTCCTGCGCACAACCCGCTAATATCCTCGGAGGTTTCACTATTCGACCAAAAATAACTGTATGGAGTATTTCCGCCTGTTACAGTAAGGTCGATTGCTCCGTTGCAATCGCCATAGCAGAGGATATCGGTAATTGAATCTGCAACAATTAAATTTCCGGTG
>JAYENH010000622.1:0-10079 GCA_034721995.1 Bacteroidota bacterium | reverse complement strand
TACAATGTTACCGATGCAGCCGCGATTTGCGATGGCGAAACTTATGTTTTCGGCACACAAACTTTAACTGCTTCCGGAACTTACACCGAAGTATTTACAACGGTAGATGGTTGCGATTCGACAGTAACATTGACACTTACAGTTTATCCTGTTTACAATGTTACCGATGCAGCCGCGATTTGCGATGGTGAGACTTATGTTTTCGGCACACAAACTTTAACTGCTTCCGGAACTTATACCGAAGTATTCACAACGGTAGATGGTTGCGATTCGACAGTAACATTGACACTTACAGTTTATCCTGTTTACAATACTACAGATGCAGCCGCAATTTGCGATGGCGAAACTTATGTTTTCGGCACACAAACATTAACTGCTTCCGGAACTTACACCGAAGTATTCACAACAGTTGATGGTTGCGATTCAACAGTAACATTGACACTTACAGTTTATCCTGTTTACAATACTACTGATGCAGCCGCAATTTGCGATGGCGACACTTATGTTTTCGGCACACAAACATTAACTGCTTCCGGAACTTACACCGAAGTATTCACAACGGTAGATGGTTGCGATTCGACTGTAATTCTTACATTAACAGTAAATCCATTGCCTGTATCTTCTTTAGCTCCACTTTACACAATGTTGCCCGGAGCGTCAGCCTTATTAGATGCCGGTGCAGGATTTGCTACTTACTACTGGAATACCGGAAGCACTGATCAAACAATCCAAGTTACAGCTCCCGGTTCGTTTAATGTAGAAATTACCGATGTCAATTCTTGTTCAATTGTTGCATCAACAGTTGTTGAATACAATCTTGATACTATCCATAACGTAACTATTATGCAGGGTTGGAGTTACTTTTCAACTTTTGTTACTCCATACAACGATTCTATTCCTGATGTGTTTAGCCCGGTTATCAACAGTATTATAATGGTGAAAAACTCAGATGGTGAATCATACTGGCCATTTTTTAATTTAAACCTGATTGGAGATTATGTTGTTGGCGAAGGGTATCAGGTAAACAGTACCGATACTGTTATCTGTCCTATTCCAGGCGAAATTATACTGCCAGAGCTAACTCCGATTGTTGTTCCCGCAGGCTGGAGCTATATTGGTTATTTGCGCATTAGTCCGGGGAATGCTGTTGATATGGTCTCGACAATCTATTCCAATGTATTATTGTTGAAGGATGAAAACGGAAATTCAGTCTGGCCATTTTTCAATCTTAATTTGATTGGTGATTTATTGCCCGGCGATGGTTATCAGGTATTATTGAGTGTTGAAGATACTCTTGTTTATCCTGCAAATTCCGGTTCAACAAAGGTTTCCGGAATACTGGTTCCAGAACCTAAGCATTTTGAAAAGGCAATCAACACCGGCTCGAATATGACATTGGGGATTCCATTATCGGCATGGGACAAGCAACCCGCTTATGGCGACGAAATAGCTGTGATTACAGCTTCAGGAAACGTTATTGGAAGCTCGGTATTTACAGGTGCTCATGTAGCCATAAGTATTTGGGGCGATGATATCCATAGCGATAAAACTGAGAATATTAAACAAGGCGAAAGTTTCACAGTGCTTGTTTGGAACAGTTTCAGTAATAGTGAATCGTTAATGGAAATAAGCTCATGGACAGAAGGAAATCAGTACTTTAAAGAGAACCAGGTTTCAATTGTCGGGAATATTCAGAAGAAAAAGTTACAAGTAGTTGAATCGGTTTCAAGTTCTTATTTCCCAAATCCGTTTAACGATGTTGCTACTATCGAATTTGTAATTCCCGATGCCGGTAAGGTGCGCATAAATTTAATCGACAACAATGGAAAAACCGTCGATATTATTTGTGATAATGATTTTACAGCAGGCAAGCATACTGTAAGTTACAGCAATGCAAACCTTGCCCCCGGTATTTATTACTACAAGTTAATTCATAATGATGAAGTAGTTGTAAACAAAATGATAAAAGAATAAGTTTTTGATTGATGATTTATGATTGATTATTGATTAATGAATATTGATTAATAAGATAATAAAAGGCAGCCCGGATTTTTCGGGCTGCTTTTTTTCTATGTGCCCTATTATGCCTATTGTGGTTCAAACACAGACCACACAAATTACCACATAAGGCACATAAGTTCACATAAGAAACCCACAATAATAATAGCTGTATATCAACAGTAAATAAGCATCAGCGAAAATCTGCGGGAGCTAATTATAAAATAAGGAAATCTTACTTCATTAAATTTCCTAATTTTGCACAAAAAAAATTTACTGATGGCACAAAAACCTTCTATACCAAAGGGAACACGCGATTTTATCCCTGGCGAAATGAACCGTCGCAACTATATCTTCGATACAATTAAATCGGTTTTCGGGATATATGGCTATGCCCCAATCGAAACCCCGGCAATGGAAAACCTTTCTACCCTGCTTGGAAAGTACGGCGACGAGGGCGACAAACTTTTGTTCAAAGTGCTTAATTCCGGCAATTATTTATCGAAAATTAACGATGTAGAATTAGCCACGAAAGATTCAGGCAAACTGTCGACAAGGATTTGTGAAAAAGGTTTGCGCTATGATCTTACAGTCCCCTTTGCCCGTTTTGTTGTGCAACACCGCAACGAGCTAACTTTTCCTTTTAAGCGATATCAGATACAAAACGTGTGGCGTGCCGACCGTCCGCAAAAAGGGCGTTACCGCGAATTTTTTCAGTGCGATGTTGATATTATCGGGAGCAATTCGCTGTTGAACGAATTAGAGCTTATACAAATTATTGACGAGGTGTTCAATAGATTGAAGCTAAATGTTGTTACAAAAATCAATAATAGGAAAATCCTTAGCGGAGTTGCCGAAATTATTGGCCAGGCCGAAAAGATAGTAGATATTACCGTGGCAATCGACAAACTCGAAAAGATTGGACTCGTTGGCGTTAACAAGGAACTTGCCGAAAAGGGAATTCCGCAGGAAGCGATTGATAAATTGCAGCCTATCATCAATTTAAAAGGCAGCAATGATGAAAAACTTGCTGTTTTAAAAAATGTACTTGCAGTTTCAGAAATTGGTTTACAGGGAATTGCAGAAATGGAACAGATTTTTTATTTTCTAAAAACTGTAAGCGTTAATTGCGAAGTTGAATTAGACCTCACTCTTGCTCGTGGCCTTAACTATTATACAGGTGCAATTTTCGAGGTTAAATCGAAAGATGTTTCAATGGGAAGCATTTGTGGTGGTGGACGCTACGATGATCTCACAGGTGTTTTTGGTTTAAAAGATGTTTCGGGCGTAGGGATTTCTTTTGGGGCCGATCGCATTTACGATGTCATCGAACAACTTAACGCATTCCCTCAGGAAGCCATTGCCGGGACAAATCTAATGTTTGTCAATTTTGGCGAAAAGGAAGAAGCTTATTGTTTGCCTTTACTGGTAAAAGTTCGCGAGGCCGGTATCAGTGCCGAAATATATCCCGACAGGTCGAAAATGAAAAAGCAGATGAGCTATGCTAATGCTAACAATATCCCATATGTTGCTATTGCAGGAACAAACGAAATAGAATCAGCAAAAATTACCCTGAAAAATATGGAAACCGGCGAACAGGAAGTGCTGAAAATTGAAGAACTGATAGAAATACTGACTGACAAGCTAAACATAAAATAAGGGATACTATTAGCTCCCAGTGTGCTCGTGTCTTACTATTGGTATTTCGTTTTGATAAACATCTCTTACAGCCGGTAAGTGCTTACTCCAACCTTATTCCGGGATTGTGTTATTTCCCATTATATCAAGTATTTTCAAGGCCAAATCGAGTGCGGAATAACCATCTTCGATAGAAACAGCAGGTGGTGTATTGTTAACAATAGAGGCATGAAAACATCTCAGCTCTTCCTGTATTGCATTGGTTTGTACAATTACGGGTTTGTCGATAACAATACCTTTTATATCTTTTCCATTTCCCGGATTAATTGTAAGAACAGGTTGTTTCTCTGATGGATCGAAATTTCGGATGTGGAACAATTCTGTATCTTTATTTAGAAAATCGATAGAGATATAAGTGTCGCGCTGAAAAATGCGACACTTCCTCATTTTGCTTAATGAAATACGACTGGCCGTAAGATTGGCAACTGCACCATTATCAAATTCGAGGCGTGCATTGGCTATATCGGGAGTATCGCTTATTACAGGAACTCCACTGGCACTTATTTTTCGAATAGACGACGGTACAATGCTAAGGACAATGTCAATATCATGTATCATTAAATCAAGCACCACTGGTACATCGGTGCCACGCGGATTAAACTGCCCCAGCCGGTGAGCCTCAATAAACATGGGGTTTTGAATAGATGGTTTTGCTGCAAGAAAACCCGGATTAAATCGCTCAACATGCCCTGCCTGAGCAACTATGTTAGCTTCGTTTGTAAGTTTAACAAGTTTTTTAGCTTCGTCGATTGAATATGTAATTGGCTTTTCGATGAAAATATGTTTCGAACTTTTAATAGCAGCAACGGCATGTTCAAAATGTGATGTAGTTGGCGTTACAATATCAATAGCATCGGCTGCATTGATTAATTCGCCGGCAGACCGGAAAGCTTTTATTCCGAATTCCTCAATTGTTTTTTTTACTACTTCAGGATCGCTATCATAAAATCCAATTAACTCGAAGTCGCTGATTTGCTTTATTAAACGAATATGTATTTTTCCAAGAAAGCCTGCACCAAGAACACCAATTTTCACCATTTTTGAATCAGTTTTTTGCAAAACTATATTTTTTAATCGGTAATCATCAATTATAAATTGCTTTTTCTGATCATTAGACCAATATCCATGATGCCCGGTAAAGGATCGATGGGATTATTCTGGCTAAAGATAATTGTATAAACTCCTGCTTCCTCAAAGCTGAAACCCGAGAATATAAGCTTTTTGCGATCGCAATAATCACCGGCGCAATCGCTGAAGTATTTGTTGTTTTCATTAATAATATCAACAGAAATAGTAACAAGCCGTTTTTTTCCTGAAGGGGAAATCAATTTAATCAGTATGTTAATATCCTTATACGGAAAACCATAGATATGCCTTACTAATACAAAAAGTTCATAGTCGGTTTCAATATCAATAATTTCAGGATTAAATTCTACTTTTTGGTTTTGACCCCAGTCATAATTACTGAAACTTTGCCCATACTCTTCAAAAACTTTGTCCTTATCGCAAGCAATAAACATCAGCATAAAAGCTATCAGAAAAATAGAAACCGCCCTGTTCTTAATCATTTGTTGTGTTATTAAAATATTTGACATTATGTTACAAGTTGTATTTCTGCAAAATTACAATTTTTAAATAATTGAGTCCATCGGGTATTGTGATATGGTTTATACCATTTTGTTCAGTTGATAAATGAATCTGACTTCCTGTTTGATGAGAAATATAATCTTCATACATTGTTTATAAACGTACTAATTATCTATCTGTTAAGTTCCTCGGAGTTTTCATGACGCAATGTTTAAAACTTCTTCTTTTACAAAATTAAGACGGACAATTTTGGGCATTTCATCTTCTTCGAAATGACAACGAATAGCATCCTTCACCATTTCTTTTAACTCTTTCATTGTTTCTGCTTCGGTGAAGATGCTGGATCCTAATGCTTTTGCAGTATAACCACTCTCGGGTGCTTCTTCGATAATAAAAATTATTTCGTTCATAATTTTATTTTTCAATAAAACAAAAATATCCTTAACCCTGAATATCTCTACAGAATTAAGGCTAAATCTTATTTTGAGGTCTTGGCAACAAATTATTTATTATTTCAGCATAATGACAATCCTGAAAGGATGATCTGTAAAAGCACAGGGTAACTCTCGCTGGAGAGAGTTGCCCTGTGACTGTCAGAGCATATTGCAAAAGGGCTGAAAGCCCGACATGTCAAGGAAACCACATACCATAAAATTCATCAAACATGTCGACCTTTCAGGTCTTTATCACGCATTTTTACAATTCATAGGGTTTCCCTCGCCGTCGGCGAGGGAAACCCTATGCTATTACATATCGGAGCTTCACCCCTCAAAAATAAAATGCCAGCACCTCAAAATAAGATTTAGCCAGAATTAAGAACAAGGTATTATAATAAATCCAGGTTTGTTTGTTACGTCTCGGGCTTCCATGATTTTTCTCAGTTGTGCCCAATATGAAAATTTCTTTCTGCTGCTCCCTACAAAAACCCCTTTCTGCGGAGCAATGGTTCGATTTTAGGTTTCGCCCCCCTGAAATTTTCGTAAAGCAACATTGGGTCGTCGGTGCCACCTTTCGAAAGAAGTTCTTTTCTGAATGCACTTGCTGTGGTCTGGTCGAACAACCCGTTTTCTTTAAATGCCTGAAAAGCATCGGCATCTAACAACTCTGCCCAAATATAACTATAGTAGCCCGACGAATATCCCCCACTAAAAACATGTGCAAAATAAGTGCTACGGTAGCGCACTGTTATTTCAGGTATAAGACCGATTTTATCTAATACAGCTTGCTCAAATTTGTTCACATCAACATCAACGGCCTCTTTCATATTATGCCAGTCTAAATCGAGATATGCAGCCGATAAATACTCAACAGCTACAAAGCCCTGGTTAAAATGCGAGCTTGCAATAATTTTATCGACCAATTCCTGCGGAATAATTTCGCCGGTTTTATAATGTTTGGCAAACAAAGCTAAAGCCTCAGGTTCGGAGCAGAAGTTCTCCATAAACTGCGATGGCAACTCAACAAAATCGCGGGCAACATTAGTGCCTGCAATTCCAGGATAAGTACATTCAGAAAACAAACCATGCAGGGCATGTCCAAATTCATGGAAAAGAGTTTCAACTTCATCGAAATTTAAAAGTGCCGGGGTATCGCCACTTGGTTTCGAAAAATTGCACACAACAGAAATTACCGGGCGAATGTCTTTATCATCTTTTATACTTTGTTGCCTGAACTCAGTCATCCATGCCCCGCCACGCTTACTCTCTCGCGGGAAAAAATCCATATATAAAACCCCAAGATGGGAATTATCATTATTAAGAACATCAAAAACACGTACTTCGGGATGATATACCGGCATGTCGTTTAGCTCGGCAAAGCTAATACCATATAAATTATTAGCTACCGCGAAGGCTCCGTCAATTACATTTTCGAGTTTAAAATATGGCCGCAATTCTTCTTCGTTCAAATTATATTTCGATTTTCTGAGTTTTTCGGTATAATACCACCAATCCCAGGCTTCGAGTTTAAATTTACCTTTTTCATTATTGATTAATTCCTGAAGTTCGATGGCTTCGGCTTTGGCCATTGGCAATGCCTTTTCCCAAAGATCGTCAAGAAAGTTATAGACTCTTTCGGGTTCTTTGGCCATATTGTTATCCAACACAAAAGCCGAATGAGATACGTATCCCAACAGATTTGCTTTTTCAAGCCTGAGCCGTGCAATTTGTTTAACTATAGTTTTATTGTCGTTTTCGTTATTGTTGTCACCACGGTTGATGTAGGCTTTCAGGATTTTCTCGCGTAATTCGCGCTTTTCGGAATATTGTAGGAAAGGGATCATGCTGGGCTTTTGAACTGTAAAAATCCATTTGCCCTCCTGTCCTGCATTTTTGGCCTCGTCGGCGGCAGCATTTATTACCGATTCGGGAAGTCCGGCAAGATCATCAGTTTTGTCGATTATCATTTTAAAAGCATTGGTTTCGGCCAGCATATTTTCCGAAAACTGAAGTTGCAACATAGACAGCTCTTTGTTGATAGCCCTGAATTTTTCCTGATCATCAACCGATAAATTAGCACCACCACGCACAAAGCGTTTGTACACTTTATCCAACAAGCGGTTTTGTTCTGTTGTCAGGTTTAGCTCGCCCTTTTTGTTGTAAACTGCTTTTACGTTTTTAAATAAATCGGGGTTAAGCCCAATATCATCTTTATGCTGCGACAGCAATGGCGAAACCTCTTTGGCAATGGCTTCAATCTCAGGGTTTGTTATGGCCGATTTTAGATTGAAGAATACATTGCTTACTTTAGTTAATAACCCACCACTATAATCGAGTGCGGCAATTGTATTATCGAAGCTTGGTTCTGATACTCCGATAATTGTTTCAATCTCCTGCTTTTGTTGTTTCATTCCCTCAATAAAAGCCGGCATATAATGTTCGGTTTTTATTTTATCGAAAGGCGGTACCTGAAACGGGGTGGAATACTCTGTGAAAAAGGGGTTATTTTCCATGTCTTCACTTTTTTGTTTTGGTTGATTATTGCACGACATAGCTACAAATGCCAATACAATAGTTAAAAATACAGATCTTTTCATCATAATTAATTTTTCGGCAAAGGTATAGGTAATTAATGACTCAAATTGTCATTAATTGTTAATGATAAAAATATTTGCGCTTTCATTTCACGGTTGGCACATTTTTCAGAAATGTAAGTTTCTCCCTCTGTGTCCCTCTATACAAAACTCTGTGGTTAATAGAGTTGTGAAGATTAACCACAGAGATACACGGAGAAATTATACAGAGTTGCACAGAGAAAAAAGTGTCAACTACTTTCTTTGAATATGAAAAATGCCAAAATATTATACATTAAATTATTCCGTATCCTGATTAACAACCTGCCTACTGAAGACTGAATACTGGAGACTGAAAACTGCCCCCCCCCCTATTCCGTTAATGCCATTGACTTAAGGTTTTTCTTTTAAAATATTGAATATCGAACATCGAATAATAAATATTAAAGTTGCATAATGTCAGCAAGTTAAATCTAAAATCAAAATTCGTTAATCCTTGTTCTGAGATCAATTTTCCATAAGTCAATGGCATTACCTACTCCGATCTCAAATATTTTACTTTAACAGTATCGAACTTCTCTAATTTTCGGGAGATAATTTCCGATTCGCTTTGACGGATGCTTATAGTTATGCTACACTTTAAATCGAATTGCTGATCGATTTGCTTTGGCTTGTCTTCCTTTATAATTTTCATCACATCGTTCATTGCCAGATATTCGAAATTAATTTGAAGGATATTATTTACGGTTTTTTCAACAATTGTGGCGTTTGCAATTGCATCGGCAGCCGCTGTCCGATAAGCATTAATTAATCCCGGCACACCTAATTTTGTGCCCCCGAAGTAGCGAATAACCACAATTAAAATATTCGACAGCCCGTTCGACCGGATTTGTCCTAAAATTGGCTTTCCCGCAGTGCTCGAAGGTTCGCCATCGTCGTTCGATCTAAAATGTTCCATATCGGCTCCCAACCGCCATGCATAACAGTGGTGGCGTGCATCGTAGTATTTTTTACGCAAATCCTGAAGAATTTCTTTTATCTCCTCTTCGGAATAAACCGCAAAGGCAAAGCTCGGAAATTTGCTGCCCTTTTCTTTGTAATTTCCTTCCGATGGCGAGCTTAAGGTTTTGTACTTATCGGTTTGCATAATGTTTTATTGGTTTTCAATTTTGGGGATAAGGGGTTTAAATTCCCGATTTAGCTTTTTATTATTTTTGATAATCCAAATTTTGAAAGCAGTATATGCTGAATTAAATTTGAGTTCTTTTTCTATTTTATTTTTAATTTCGTTAAATCTATTTTCGTAGTATACCCTTATACTTTTCCAATCAGAGAATTCAATAATAGCATCTTTAGGAATCAATGTCAAATAATTTTTTATTGCCTCCAACAACGAAGTCTTCCCACTTCCATTTTTTCCGGTCAGGATAAGATGTTTTCTTTCATTTTCGGAAATGGGGATTGTAAAGTCTTTTAAATGCCTGACTTTATTCACACTAATACTTTTAATAAAGATATCTTTTGTTGCCATTATCTAATCTGTGTTTTTTACATTTCAAAGTTAATGCTTCAAATTGGATTATAAAAAAAAAGTCATTGTAATGCGTACTTTGTTTTATTTTGATTTTCAATATTGATCAGCAATAATAAGATTTTTTGTCGATTTTTACGAATTGGTCAGTCTCCAGCTCAGGGCAAACGCATGAATTAACTATTCTATAATAAATATAATAAAATAATTGTTTTTAATGAAATTTACTTCAAAATATTACATGTTGCAGAAATT
>JAYENH010000621.1:0-10083 GCA_034721995.1 Bacteroidota bacterium | reverse complement strand
TTTGTCATCAACTTTGAATTGGCAATACCTTGAATTAAAAAAAGCATGTCAGTGTCTTCCTTTTTTTCGGCTACAATCCAGTAACAATTTCCATTTACGATTTTGCCTGAATTATCGAAGTAAAACCGAGGCATTACACTAATGTCCGGGAAAACTATTTTTGGCAAATTCCACAAATATGGATTTTGAGGAACCCATATTTCATACCAATTTCTACCAGCTTCAATTAAATACTTTCTTCCTCTGAGCTTTTCTTCATGGCATTTAAAATACTCATGAGCTTTTGGATAATCCTTAATATTTATTGTGTGTTTTTTACCGTCTTTTGCAAAATGAGGATAAAGAACTTTTAGTTTTTTTTCATCACAAGAATTCCACGGCTTAATGTTTTGCTGAGAAATCAAGTCTCTTAAAAGTTCATCTTCCGGTTTTTTATCAATAAGTTCATCCCACTTATCACTGATAAAAACCTTATCGGCTGTTGTTTTAATTCCAACCCTGACTTTAAAATAATCAGCAACAATAGATTTAGAGCTTTCTTCAATTTTTGATACCCAGTGCGATTCATTATTTGAAAGCATTGTCCATGAGCATTCCTTTGTTTTTCCAATTTTTAAATTGCCGGAAGTTTTTTTATACCGTTTAATGCTATCTGTAAAAAAACCATCATTTTTATAATTTAGAATTTCATAAACATCAGACATTTTCACAAATTCACCGAAGTATCCATTGAGTTCTTCGTAAATTTTTGAGAATCTGGAAGTAGAATTAATTTTATTGGATTTTTTCTTTCCAATAAAGATAGCTGGCAATACAGCAGCATCAAACAATTTTGTGTCGCCAAGATCTATTACTTCAAGAATCTCATAATTTTTGTTTAAAAACCTACGGACACTTTCGCCGCTTTTGGTAAAGAGATATCGATTTGAAGTAATTACACCAATAATTCCATTCTTTTTTAATGCATGGGTCATGGCAATTAAAAATGGATAGTATAAATCGACCCGTCCTTTTAAACAGAATTTTTCAGATAATTTCTGAGCCTGTTCAGCACCTAGAATTTGTGTACGTACATAGGGTGGATTTGCAATTATCATATCTGCGAATTCATTCTTATGGTTTCCTGTTGAATCAAAAAGAGATAATTGTTCCTTTTTTAAATCAACAACTTCAAGGAAATCTGCATGAATCAGATTTGCATTATATATTTTGTTGTTTATCTGTAGATTGTGGTTGGCAATTGTAAGATAATCATTATTTGAGTCATACCCATGTAATTCGAATTTTGAATTACACTTTTGCAATGCTTCAGAAATAGCCATTAGTAAAACGCCATCACCACATGCCGGGTCTAAAACCTTTACGCTTTTACCATTATGGAATGATAGAATTTTCTTTGCAAGAAAATCTGCAAGTCCTTTTGGTGTAAAGATTGCCCCGGTATGCTTTATTTGATCGATCCCTGAAATCATTTTCATTAATAAGTATTTACTTATCAAAGATACTTGTAATCATCAATAAAAACAATAATGATTTTTTTCTATCTTGCAGCAAAAAATTTGACAACTATGAAAAATCTTACAATGCTCTTGTTAATTGCTTTTTCTACACAAATTAGTGCTCAAACTGTTCCGGCTTTCCATAATGTAAATGCCAACAGGTTATTAATAATTTATAATGAAAACGCTGCCGACGAAAACAACAATGGTATGTCGGACTCTAAAGAACTGGCACTTTATTATATGGACAAAAGAAATGTGCCGGATTCAAATATTTTAGGCCTGGATATAACAACCACAAACTACTATTACTACAATAACCAATGGACAAATTTCTGGGACGAAATGGTTATCCCCATCCGAAATAAAATATCAATATTGGGCGATACCGGCATTTATTATCTTTTGCTTTGCGATAAAATTCCATATAAATTAGTGCTACCCGTATCGACCAATACAGGCCGTTCGCTCGATAATGCCTTGGTTTGCCTGAACCATCTCGGAAGCAGTTCATTGCCCAATTTCCCGACTTATTATAACTCAAACCCGTTTTACGAAAGTTCGCCCACCAACTACAGCGACAAGGGCAGTTTCGACCACACATATAATTTTTCAGGAACTAAAATGTACTTAGTATCAAGATTGATAGGAACAGATGTGAGGATGAACAAAAATTTAATCGACATGGCATTGTATGGCGAAAAATATATTTATTTCGACCCGGATCCTGAATATTACAATGGTGTGGCCTATGCCGACCACCGCTTTGGTTTGTACGACGATTCGACCCTACAGGCCGGTTATCATTATTCGCCAACCACTTATGGCGATTTCGACAAGGATGCGGCCTATATAAAATTCTATTACGAAGAAGCAGGCTTGACTTACAAGCAGGAACCCAACGAAACAGAAATTGGCCAGGCATCGGCTGTTTTTACCGATGGCAGCCCTGCCGATTCGGCTGTACAAGCTATTTTGTATGGAGGATGGTACAACTACAATAACTACCACGATGCCTGGGAATGGCTTCCCGGCTCCTATGCCAACGATCTAAACTCCAATTCCGGGGCAAATATCCGCAATGGGGGCGGGACTTTCCTGTCGGGTTCTTTTGCCAATGGCTTGACCTGCGGGACTGGTTGTATTGGCGAGCCTTATTTGAATGGCCATTCGCAACCCGATATTTTTATGCACTATTTCCTGAAGGGGTACAATTTTGTCGAAGCAGCTTATCATGCCGAACCAAAAGTAAAATGGCAGGGCATTGTAGTGGGCGACCCCTTGTATAATCCCTATAAAG
The DNA here is from genome assembly GCA_034721995.1 of Bacteroidota bacterium. Taxonomy (GTDB): domain Bacteria; phylum Bacteroidota; class Bacteroidia; order Bacteroidales; family M50B96; genus JAIOYV01. Next base: position 7,284 of record JAYENH010000621.1, on the reverse strand, counting down.
CAGGAAAAGTACCTGCAAAAGATACAATTATCGAAACTACGCAAATCAGTTTTCATTTCGAAAGTAACAGCGAAACACACATCCTTGTTGATTATCTTACTTCCGAAGAAAACCCTGAACTGATAAAAGCAAAACTGCTATGGGGCAACAGCACAGTTTATTCCGATACCATTAATTTCGAAGACATCTTTTTTGCCCACCATCGCTTTGAATTGACAGGATTGAACGATTCAAGTACTTATCATTTTGCTGTTTGTGTAAAAGATCCGATGGGCAACAACTGGTGTTCTGGTGATGAAACTTTCAACACAACGGGTGTTTCGAGCCTGATAAATGCGGCATTTGTAGCCGAAAATTCAGTTATTTGCGATAGTGGCACGGTACAACTTACCAACATTAGCTCTGGAAACAACACTTACCAATGGCTGATTGATGGTGTTTTGTTCGACACTATTGCAAGCACTGATATAAGTTTGAACTCTGCCGGCAGCTACGAGATTTCCCTAATTGCCGACAATAGCGAGACAACAGACACTGCTACCCAATTTATTACCGTTTCTTCGCCACTTCCGGTAATTGCCCAATTCAACGATTCGCTCGTTTGCGAAGCTTTTGTTTCCTGGCAATGGTATTTCAACGGGGCCACAATTCCCGGTGCAACAATGCCTTATTTTATTGCCAATGCTTCGGGCGATTATTCTGTATTAGTGATCAATGAGTATGGATGCGAAGCTTTCTCCGATATTGTTCCGGTTACCCTGGTCTCTTTTGAAGAAGAAATACTATTGACAAATACTCTAAGGATATACCCAAATCCGGCCAAAGATTATATCAGGCTTGAATATTTCAACGCCCGGCCCGTGAAAACAGTAATTACCATTTCAGATGTACATGGAAGAATGTTTAAGCGTATTTTGTCGGGGAATAGTGAAAGTGGTTTACAGTCAGTGCGCATTAATCTTGACGAAATTACAACAAGTGGGATTTATATCCTGAGCCTGCAAATTGGCAAAACAAGCTACCGAAAAAGGATAATGCTGATAAAATAAACCTTGCTTTTTCTTTCAGGGGCTATTTTAAATAAATAGTTTTGTGCTTTATTTTAAAATCAATGATGAAAGCAAAACCGGATCAAAATCTAATTACTAAACTCAAATCAGGAAATCAGGTAAAATTATTATCGGCATTAGACAGGCTGCGGAAGATTGGAAATGCAGCATATTTGCCCGTGGTTATTGAAGCATTACGTAATAGCATTGGAAAAGACAAAGAAAACCATGATGCAATTACAAATTTTATTTTCGACCTGAAAGATCAGCAGTCGGTAATTCCTTTGGTCGATGCAATTGAATCAGAAAAGAATAAGGCAATTTTACCCGTACTGGTTTCGGCATGTTGGCAAAACGGGCTGGATTATAGCGAGTTTGCCCATGTGTTTATAAATGTTTTTGTTAAAGCCGATTTTGTAGTTTCTATCGAGGCTTTTTCGGTAATCGAAAATATGATTTTCAATATTGATAATGCCAAAAAAAAGAAAATGGGCAGGGAAATAAAAAACGTATTACCGGAAATGGAAGAAGTAAAAAAGAAACTTGCAAGTGAACTTGTCAATTTGCTGAGTTAGTTTTTTTTAATTCGTTGTTCCACGTAAAAACCGCAAAATTAAAATTACGCAAAACACGCAAAGCAAACAAAATGAATTCAACCTTATTACCCTATTCAAATTTCTTATCACAAAAATAATTTAAAAAATACCTTATTCGTAGTTCGAGAAATGTTTCATAAACTGAACCCTTTCGTACACAGCCGGGTTTTCAATTTTCTTATAACTCATTTTTCCCCTGAATTCATCAATCGAATTGTATTGTTTTTCTTTCATCCATGCGGAAATCTCTCCAATAACCGTACTCAGGTAATCGATACCATTTTTATATAATACCGAGCAAACCTGAACAGTTTGGGCACCAGCCAACAAGAATTTTATTGCAGCTTCACCGTCGTGGATACCTGTCGATGCTGATATTTGCATCTTGCTTTCCTTGTCGTGAACAATTCCTACCCAGCGTAAAGAATTACGTATATCGCCCGGCGAACTCAAAATTTGAGAACTGGTGAAATCCATTTTTTTAATGTCGATATCGAGCTGATAAAAACGGTTGAACAAAACAATTGCATCAACTTTTCGGTGATAAAGGCCGTTTATAACACTGAGGATATTTGTAAAATGATAACCAATTTTCACTATCAAAGGGATTTTAATTGTTTTCTTGACCTCTTCGACAATCGAAAAATATATCTGTTCAATTTCTTCTGATGTTTTGTTTTTATCAACAGGGACTATGTGAATATTCAGCTCCAGTGCATTGCAGCCTGCATCCTCGATTTGTTTTGCAAAACTAATCCAATCGCTGGCCGAAACGCAATTTATACTGGCAATAACAGGAATATCACATTCTTTTTTTACCGATTCGATAAATTTTATATACTCGCCCAAGGAATTGCTTTTTGCATAACTGCGAATATAATCTTCGGCTTCGGGGTAATCCTGACTTTCGTGAATCATTTGCCCTGCTTCGTGGTTTATTTGTTCTTCGAAAATCGATTTTAGCACTACCGCGCCTGCGCCTGCTTTTTCAATTTGTTTAATGTTTTCAACCGAGTTACTTAGTCCTGAACTGCTTACAATTACAGGATTCTTTAGCTTTAATCCAACATAGTTAGTTTCGAGGTTTATCATATTGCAATACTATTATTTTTGACTATTAATAAAGCACAAATATAAATATTCTACTGTTTAGAATTTTTACAAACTATAAAAAAAAGGGCATTTTTCATATACCAGTAAAAGTAGTTTACACTTTTTCCTCTGTGTAACTCTGTGTTATTTCTCTGATGACTCTGTGGTTAAACTTCATATTTCTATTAACCACAGAGTTGCACAGAGTTTTATACGGAGTTTCACAGAGGAGGAAAATTGACATTTCTAAAAAAAGTGTAAACCGGGAAATGAAAAATGCCAGTTTTAGGAAAAGGATTTTGGAATAAATTGAACCAATTGAGTTGAGAGGCTGAACAAAGCGCAGTTCAGATGGCGAAGCGTATCGGGATTCAAAGGTTAAAAGCTTCAGAGGTTCGGAGGTTTAAAGGTTCAAAGGTTCAGAAGTTAAAAAAAACTTTGTTTTCTCAATATCTCTATGTTCAATATATTTCTTCATACTAATGACATATTGTTTTAATATTTCTTAATTATAAGGAAATAATGTGTATATTTGTCCTTAGAAAAATGAAATAATATGGAAATAAAAGATGTATTCAAAGAATTGATAAGAAATTTCCAGGATAGGAAATTATCTGAATTTACAGATAGAAGTATGCAACTTCCCATGAACACCGGGAAAATTGTTTCCCTGACCGGTGTACGCAGAAGCGGAAAAACATATATCTTATACCAAAGCATAGCAGGCTTATACAAACAGGGCATAAAACCGGAGCAAATTATTTTCATCAATTTCGAAGATGAACGCTTACCTGACAATCCCGAAACCTTCGATATGGTACTTCAGGCCTATCGCGAATTATTCCCAGACAGGAAACTATCTGAATGTTATTTTTTCTTTGATGAAATCCAGAATATCGACAAATGGGAAAAATTTGTACGAAGGCTCAACGACCAGGAAAGTAAAAACATTTTTATCACCGGATCGAACTCAAAATTATTGGGAAGGGAAATAGCCACAGAATTGCGGGGGCGGGCAATAAACTATGAATTGTATCCCCTTGGTTTTAAAGAGTACCTGGCTTTTCGCGATATTGCCATCGACCTGTACGTGCCAAGCCAAAAAGCAAAGATAATTGCAGCCTTTGACGATTTTTTGTTCAGAGGCGGTTTCCCCGAGACTATCGGTTTTTCTGAACACATACACAGAAAAGTAATCCAGGAATACTTTAATACCATGCTTTTTCGCGATATTGTTGAGCGTTACAATGTGGCAGATGTCAATGTGCTGAAATTCTTTGTGAAAAAAATTATAGCCTCGGTAACAAGCCCCTTGTCGGTAAACAAAATTTACAACGAAATTCGATCGAACAAGTACGAAACAGGGAAAAATGTATTGTACGATTATCTGCGATATGTTGAAGAAGCTTATATGACAGTGGTGATAAACAAATACGACCATTCGATTATCAAACAAGAAAACAGCAATAAAAAAGTATATGCCATCGACAATTCTTTTTTGCCGGTGCTCGATTATTATGTTTCGTCGAACAAGGGAAAGTTGTTAGAAAATTTTGCAGCCCTGGAATTCATAAAATCAGGAAAGAAAATATTCTATTTCAAGCAAATAAAGGAATGTGATTTTATTGTAGAAAGCAATACAGGATTTTTACCAATACAGGTTGCTTTTTCAATAAAAGATACAACAACCCGCAAACGGGAATTAGACGGCTTGATGGCGGCCTGCAAATATCTCGATGTAAACAAAGGAATGATAATAAGTTATGGAGAACCTGAAAACTTCAAGTACCAACACATAGATGTGCAGGTTGTGGAAGCATATAAATATTTTCTGTAAAAGGCAAAGGGCAAAGGGCAAAGGGCAAAGGGCAAAGGGTAAAGGGCAAAGGGCAAAAGGGCAAAGGGCAGAGGGCAAAGGGCAAAGGGTAAAGGGCAAAGTGCAAAGGGCTAAGGGCAAAGGGCAAAAGTGAAATGTAATATTGGAATAAAATCCTGGGATTGGTCAAATCTAAAGCATCTTTTTTTAATTCGGTATAGGACTCATTCAGAAACAAAAACCACAGGTTCAATGATAAATCAGTGAACCTGTGGCTAATTATTTTTACCTACTAAAATCAATATAATGTCTTTAAGTTTGCCGCCCTCATTGGTTTCTCTGAATAGGTTAGAATCTGCTTGAAGTTGACTCATGCCCAAATACATTTCAAGTTCCTTCAATTCATTATCTTATGGTAAATGTCGGCCAGTATTTTGTAAGCGTGGCTGATCAAGTTTGGATTGTCGATGTTCCTGGCCATTGCCAGTGCATTTTCTGAGCCTTCGATGGCATTGGGTTCTCCCAGCCTGTTTTGGGCAACTGCCAACCCGAGCTTTGTAATAATGATACCGGTTTTTTCTGTCAGTTCAATGGCCTCTTTGTACATCTCCAAAGCCCGTATAAAATCGCCCATGATAAGGGAAATTTCAGCTTTTGCAAAATATGTGAAAGCAAGGGCGTTCAGTTCATTTGTTGTTTCCAGCACTTTTTTGGCTTTGTCAAGATATTTGCTTGCGAGCGGGTAATAGTACACGCGGCCATGCCAAAGAAGGCTTTTCCCAATGCCCTCTGTGTATTTCTTAGACGTGGATATTGTAAATGCTTCCTGAAGGTACATCAGGGCTTTGTCGTTTTCGATGCTGCAATAGTGCTCGCCCGGAGTTAACAACACATTCACTTTTGAAGTGTCGTCCTGCATATCAGGAACCCTTTTTTTCAGATCAATAATATTGTCGTTTGCATAGCTGGTGTGAATGCCTGAAATGATAAGAATAAATAAAACCATTCTACATCCCTCCAAAGACTTTCAATAAAAATATTATCAATAGTACGTTATTTTACTCCTAATAGGTAACTACTCAGGTATGATTTGATCACATCGCAAAGTTATTAACAGGTACCGGTAAATAACTTGTTGCCAGAATATTTTCACATGTCAATCAATTATTTTTACTTGCTGGCCAAATAATGTTGCCTTGATTGACTACTTGATAAAATTGGTTTTGAGCCTGCGAAATACGATTGCGGACTTGGTTTCAAAGAATGAAAGCCTATCCTCAGAAAACGAAAGTTTGAAAAAACAGCTTGCAGAAAAATCAGTTTCAAAACATAGCTGTAACAGCCACAAGCCCCCGTCCAGTGATATGTATAGCCCAAAAAACAAGAATACACGCAGGAAACCATCTGGACGGAAACCAGGTGGTCAGCCAGGCCATAAAGGGAGCACATTGGAAATGACATCCACACCAGATCATATAGAGGACCATTTCCCGGAAGGGGATTGCCCTAAGTGCGGAGGGCCAATTCTTTCTTCCTCGTGCACTTTGTCGGGGGTTCGACAGGTTATTGACATACCTCCAGTTACACCTATAATTACCGAACACCGGATGTACAAACATGATTGCCAATGTGGATGCCAAACAACAGCCATTAACCCGGCACATGCACAAGGCCCAGTACAATATGGCAATAGAACGAGGTCGTTGATCAATTATTTAAGTGTCAGGCAATACGTTCCTTTTAACCGGATACAGGAGATGCTTCGCGGTGTATTTGGCTTGTCCCTTAGCGAGGGTACAATAGGAAATGTACTCAAGGAATCAGGCAAACTTCTGCAGCCCCTTTACAAATCAATTATGATGGAACTATTGCACAGTGAAGTTGTGGGTAGCGACGAAACGGGGATAAAAGTTATGGGCGAAAACCAATGGGGCTGGACATGGCAAAATGATGGTTGCACTTTTATAAGCATATGCGACAGCAGGGGGTTTAAAAGTATTGCTTCATTATTCCCGGATGGCTTCCCGAAATCGACTTTGGTAAGTGATGCGTGGGCTGCCCAATTAAAAACCAAAGCAGCCAAACACCAATTGTGTTTGTCGCACCTTGATCGTGACCTGGACTTTCTGACCGAACTTTACCCAAACGAAGATTGGCCAAAGAAAATAAAAGCACTTCTGCAAAAGGCAATCAGGTTGAAACGCGCGATGGAGCCAGAAGATTATGATATAGAATATGACCATGAGCTAAGAAATGAAATAGAAATAGAATTATCTGAATTCCTGACAGAGGATATTCCTGATGACTATCCAAAAGTCCAAACCCTGAAGAACCGTTTAGTGAAGAATAGGGATCACATACTAACATTTTTGTACGAGCCAGAAGTGCCACCCGATAACAATGGATCGGAGCGGGCAATAAGGAATATTAAAGTAAAGCAGAAAGTATCGGGCCAGTTCCGATCCAATCCTGGAGCAGACAGCTTTGCGGTGGTCAGGTCTGTGATTGACACCTTTTCCAAAAAGGGGATGAACATACTCGATTCATTGACATTTACCCTGAACATCGCAACCGATTCTAAACTTTATACTACCTGAGTAGTTACAAATAGAGAAAGTTATTTTTAGAGATTATAAATATTACACCCATCTAAATGAAAACTTCAAAGCTGTTGAAAATAAAAAACGGGTTACAACATAAGATATAGTGCATAGCGGGTTTTGTGGTAAAT
>JAYENH010000620.1:0-2314 GCA_034721995.1 Bacteroidota bacterium | reverse complement strand
TCCGATTTCACCCGTATTTTTCCACCAAGCATTTCGACATAAGCACGAGTAATGGCTAAGCCCAATCCGGCTCCCTCGTATACATGTCTATCTTCGATATCGGACTGTACAAATCGGTCGAAAATTGCTTTTTGCCTGTCCTTTGGAATTCCAATGCCGGTGTCCTTAACAAAAAACTCAATGTATTTTTCTTTTTTTATATAACCAAAATGGATTTTCCCTTTGTGTGTGTATTTAATTGCATTCTTGATAAGGTTTGTAAGAATTGCATAAACTTTTTCGCGATCGGTATTAATAACAGCCTCCTGTTGAGACAAGGTATTTAATGAATATAATTGTAAGCCTTTTTTATCAACTTCGGGCTTGAAAAAAGTATAAAGATATTCGGTTTGTGTATTTATATTAACATCCGAAATATAAACCTTCATTTGTCCTGCTTCAACTTTCGATATATCAATCAGGTTATTTATGATATTTAACATTCGTTTCCCACTATTTTGAATAATCTCAACATAATGTTTCTGCTCTTCTCCCGTGAGTTTTGGTTCTTTCAGCAAGTCGGCAAAACCAATTATCCCATTCATTGGTGTGCGAATTTCGTGGCTCATATTTGCAAGAAATGCCGATTTAAGGCGGTCGGATTCCTCTGCCCTTTCTTTGGCTGATATAATTTCCTGTTCCGATTTTTTTCTGTTAGTAATATCCCTTACTACTGCATGGATCATTTTATTTCCTTTTTCATTAGAAATACCTGTCAATAATACCTCTGCCGGGAATATATCATTATTGCCTTTTTTATGTATCCAGTCGAAACGATTAGTACCGTTACGTAATGCAGTAAACATCATTTCATTAGCTTTTTTAAGCGAGTTTTTATCATCAGGTTGTGTTACAGGAGAAATTTCGGAAGGATGTAGATTTAATATCTCTTCTTTGTTTTCATATCCAAACATATTAACTGTTGAGAGGTTACATTCTACGAACTTTCCGTTTTCAATTAAGAGCATTGCATCTCCCGATTTCTCAAACAACTCCCTGAATTTCAATTCAGATTTTTTCAATGCAGCTTCTGCATTCTTACGTTCTGTGATATCCCTTATGTTAAGGACAATTCCATTAATTGATGGCTCGTTCAGGCAGTTCGTACCAAGTGTTTCCAAGTTAACCCAGCCGCCATCCGTCGTTTTATGTCGATATTCAACCTTAAGCGTACGGCCCGGTATTTTAATTAATTCTGATAATTTTTCAGATATATGCTCAACATCATCGGGATGCATAAATTCGAAACCTGAATGGTTTAAGACTTCATCAGGGGAAAAACCTGTTATTCTTTTCACAGAATCGCTTACATAAGTCTCTTTTCCATTTTCATCAACAATTACAATTAAATCGCTTGAATTTTTAACAAGATGCTTAAATCTTTTTTCGCTTTTGATTAATGCTTCCTCCGCCTGCTTGCGTTCGGCAATATCTATATCTATTACCAGAATTTCCTGCACTTTACTATTTGCATCTATTAGTGGCTGGGCAAAACGCATAATATCCAACACTTTACCGTTTTTGCAAAGCATCTTAATTTCAGCAGTAAAGGGCTTTCCACTTAAAACCTGTGGAAAATTCTGCCTGAAAACATTAATAAATTCAGGAGTAAGTAATTCAGTAATATGTTTTCCAATTAATTCTGAAATCTTGTAACCGAGCATTGTTGCAGCACTTTTGCTGGTATTTATAATTTCACCTTTTGGATTAAGAATTGTCCCTCCATAAGGTAATGAATCGAATAATAAGCGATAGCGTTCTTCATTATTATTTAAAGACTTCTCTTCTTTTTTTTCCAGTTCCGAAATCCTCTTGTTTAAATGTTCTATCTCTTCAAAAAGTTGCTCTTTACTTTTGTCTTCAAAATTCTTCATATCATCATATTATATCTAAACAATTTAAAAGCTAAACCAATTCAGTCCTTTTTTAATTTAACCCAAATAGTTTAACTTGACTTCACATCCTAAAGTGTAACTACTCAAGCTTGGTAAAATAGTTTCGTTTAGCGAAACATTCCACAGTAAAAACCTTATTTCTTTCCTTTATTATCGAAACGAAATTCCAATTCTTTTACCTTGTTCCTAAGTTCTTTTATTCTGAATTCGCGATTAATAAAAAGCTTATTGAACCTTTCGAGTTCTTTATTCTTCTCTAATAATTCTCCTGTGCGATCCTTAACAAGTTCTTCGAGATGCTCTTGATGTTTTTTCAATTCTATTTCGGCCTGCTTGCGTTCGGTAATATCTTCAACAAGTATTTGCACCGAAACAACCTG
>JAYENH010000619.1:0-2314 GCA_034721995.1 Bacteroidota bacterium | reverse complement strand
TACGGAGTCGTGCTTTGTTTGATGTATGATAAGTCAATAATTAACAGTTCCGTAGGAACGATATATTTATAGAAACAGAAATAGCCATGTACATAAGCTCCGTAGGTGCGAAATAATTATTGAGACTGAAAAAGTGTAAACTACTTTTTATGGTTTATGAAAAATGCCAAAAATTGGGACAGAATAAATCAATTTACAGTTTGAATTAATTGATGCTATAACAATCCTGAATCCTGAATCTTGCATCCAACATCCAGCACCCAGCATCCAGGCTATCAATTCCTCTGTGCTTTTCGCTGAACTAATTTTTCTTCGTCTTCTTTGCTGAACTTGATTTTCACTTTGCCGGGCAACTGTTTATCGAGCCGGTTTTTAAGATCGAGTAAAAATGTTTCATCATCGATGTCGTAGATTTTATCGATAATCAAATACTTTAATTGGGATAAATTCATGATTTTGGGTTTAGTTTCATCATAAGCAAAAATAGTAGAGCTGTGGGTTAATCATCCTTATTCAATCGTAAAAAACGTTAATGTTTTACAATAATTGTGGCGGCGCATCATTCAAGAACCATACCATTAGAAACCTTAGTATTTGTTTTCGGGGATATTAGTTTGTTCAGCTTCGAAATGTTCTAATCCCTTTTTCTTTATCCTTGCCCTTAACAATTTAGTCCTATTGTAGAAATCCTGTAAGTTTTGGATTTCCTTAACTACCTTCTGTATTTTTTTCAATTTCCAATACCTCAATATCAGCAATATCTTGAAAAGAATTCGTCGTATAAATTCATGGTTTTACAAAGTTACTTATTTCTGAAAGTTTTACATCACCACTAATTTCAATTAAAATATCCTTATCAGTTGTTGATTGAAAAAATATAAGATGTTGGTCTTTCCCTTTGTCAATTATCCATACTGAGTATTTATTGATTTCAGATGAGCTTATTTCATAAGCAATATCAGATGCAATAATACTGTTGAAATATTCTTTAAGTTCTTTATCGTTATTGAATGATTTGCTTTTGTCAATTAGGCTGATTTTCAGGCTCAAAATATTTTTTGCAAGTTCAATAAAATTTGGACTCATCTTAAGATTGTCTTTTGCAATGACTTGCCGGAGTTTATTTTTATCAACAACAATTGCATTTTTATTTGATTTGCTATCGGAATGGGCAAAAGAATTTTCGTTTGAAACTTGCCCGATTAGTTTGTCATTATTGTTTATTCCTGCCGACATCAGCAATAACGCATCGCTGGTATTCTGATAGCAAGTTTGCAAATCGCCACAGTCTAAACTGCTTAGAGAAGCAGTCAATTTATCGGCTTGCATGCCTTTGCTAAAACTCTCGTCGAAACTTTTAACAATAAATATCAGCATAATGCCAGCAGCCACTGCGGTAACAATCCTGCCAATTATGGGAGCAGGTTTTTTCTTGCGAACAGAAAACACATTTTCATTTTCCATAATATTTTCCATAATCTTATCTTCCAGATTGGTGGCTTCGGGCCGTTCCTTTGCCTGGTCCGAAAAAAAAATGAATTGCTCCTTCGAAGCCTGCATTTCAACCGGAACATTTTCGCTACTGAAAAATTTTCTTAACTGTTTTTCTTCATTAAGATTTGATTCAGCATTATAATATTTCTCTAAAAGAATTTTAATTTCCTGAAACTTCATAGTTGTAAATTTTTGCAATTTCATCACGAACTTTCTTCCTTGCCCTCGAAAGGTTAACACGGATTGCATTTGGTTCCATGTCCAACATTTGGGCAATTTCATCATAAGTACACTCATCAATATCGCGCAACTGTATTACCATTCGCTGCTGCTCGGGCAGGTCGCTAATAATTTTTTTGACCAATGCCAGTTTTTCAACAATTTCGGTACGGTCGGCCGGGGTCGCATTTGCTTGCCCCGGTTCTCCATACATCGAATCCTCGATCGAATATGTGCGCTTTGCTTTTAATTTGTCTAAGCAATGATTCCGCGTTACCGTGTATGCAAATGCCTCAATACTATTGTAAGTGCCCAGTTTATCGCGGATTTTCCAAAGCTTTACAAAAACTTCCTGTACGGCATCTTCCGCATCGGCAGCACTTTTCAGAAACCTCAAAGCAAAATAATATAACTTCTGATTAATTGGTAATACCTCTAATTTGAACTCTTCTGTGCTCATGTTCCGGCTCTGACGATTATGTTTTAAAATAATTACATTCGGGTTAAAAGGTTGAATTGGTTAAATTGTTGAATTGTTGAATTGTTGAATTGTTGAATTGTTACATTGTTTTGTCATAGCAATAATTGTATTCTGATTTCC
>JAYENH010000618.1:0-2316 GCA_034721995.1 Bacteroidota bacterium | reverse complement strand
TATGCTCATCTTTAAACTCAGTCATCCGTCAGCTGACGGACTCCTGAGTTTAAAGATTTCACAAGCCTTGTTCTTGACGCTTTCTTATCAGAGACTTTTTAAAACAGGAGTTTTCGTGCAGGCACTATATAATTGAAAAATCCCAATCGCTTCGCCCCTAAAAAATAAAAATCCAGCACCTCAATTTTTTTTTAGCCATTTTATGCCGGAATATATTTTTATTTAATTCTGCTAAAAATCACTACTTTTACTCAATCGAAATCAGGAAAAAAATTAAGCTAAAACAACATGATTACTTTTTCGAGCGAGGCCGCAAAATATGCCACAAAATTTGTTAACAGCACAAATTGCCATGTTTTTTTAACAGGTAAGGCAGGAACCGGTAAAACTACTTTTCTGAAATATATTGTTGAGCACAGCCATAAAAACACCATTGTTGCTGCACCTACAGGGATTGCTGCCATTAATGCAGGTGGTGTAACTTTACATTCGCTTTTTCAGTTGCCATTTGGGGCGTTTTTGCCATCGAACCAAATAGATTTCGACAGGGAAGTATCGATTCAACTCACAACACCCCGGACTCTATTGCAGAACAGGCAGATGAACAAAACCAAACGTGCCATGCTTCAAGAGCTTGAGTTGCTGATTATCGACGAAGTTAGCATGTTACGGGCAGATTTATTAGATGCCATTGATGTAATTTTACAATCGATAAGAAGAAACAGAAGGCCATTCGGGGGAGTGCAAATATTATTTATTGGCGATTTGTGGCAACTGCCCCCAGTGGTTAAAGATGATGAATGGAGATACCTGAGCCGGTTTTATTCGAGCATCTTTTTTTTCGAGGCACTGGCATTAAAGGAAACCAAGCCCTTGTTTCTCGAATTGGATAAGATTTACCGGCAAAGTGATATGCGCTTTATTAATTTGCTGAACAATTTACGCGACAGCAAAATCACATCGTCCGATATTGAAATACTAAACCACCATTACAAACCTGACTTTGTGCCTAAAAAAAACGAAGGTTACATAAAGTTGAATACCCATAATTACCAGGCCGATGATTTAAACCGACAGGCACTAAAGAGTTTACCCGGCAAAAGTTTTTATTTTGATGCTGAAATAGAAGGTGAATTTAAAGAATACCAGTTTCCGGTAGATGCATCGTTGGAGCTTAAAAAGGATGCCCAGGTGATGTTTATTAAAAATGATTACTCGGGCGAACGCCGTTACTTCAACGGAAAAATCGGTATTATCAGTAATATTTCTGATGATTCAATAGAAGTAGAATTTAACGATGATACACCGGCTACAACGGTCGATCCTTATACATGGGAAAACAAACGCTACACCCTGAACAAAGAAACTAACCAGATAGAAGAAAAATTACTTGGTACTTTTAGTCACTATCCTTTAAAGTTGGCCTGGGCCATAACTGTGCACAAAAGCCAGGGCCTCACATTCGAGAGGGCAATTATTGATGTATCGCGGGCTTTTGCTTCGGGGCAGGTATATGTGGCTTTGTCGCGGCTTACTTCGCTCGATGGGCTTGTGCTTACTGCACCAATTCCCACAACTGGTTTGCAACCCGGAAATTCGCTCAAAGAATTTGCAAAAACCAGGCAAGAATCGGATCAATTGGATAAGGTTTTTGAAACGGAATCGCGCCGTTTTATCTCAGGTTTTATTCTGATGACTTTCAACTTTTCTTATCTGATACAGCAATTTGGTTATCATTTAGATACTTACAATAAAGATGAGCAACGATCTGTCAAGCAACAACATCGGGCATGGGCAAGCGAAATACAAAGCGATTTATTTAAGTTGAAAGAGGTTTCAGATAAATTTTTAAAGCAACTGAAAGGTATACTGGAATCGCAAGAACCGGGATATGTAAACTTTCTGCATGAAAGATTGAAAGCTGCAAAAGAATTTTTCGAGCCAAAATTGAAAGAATTTTCAGAACGGATATTCACACAAATCCGTGCCCTGAAATCAGAAAAGAGAATAAAAAAATACTTAAACGAATTACGTGATGTGGAGTTGCTGTTTTTCAAACAATTGCATTTAATTTATAAATCGGAAGCCCTGATAAAAGCTTCGATCGAGAAAAAGGAATTGTCGAAACAAGAGTTGGAGAAAACTGCTTTGTATAGCACCCGTGGCGAAGTATTGAATAAGGGTTTAGCAAAAATGTCATCAGGGAAAAAAGAAAAACCCTTAAAAAAGGTTGGGGCAAAAAAAGAAGATAAAATCGACACCAAAGAAATTACATATACCTTTTTCAAGGCCGGATTGAGTATTGAGGAAATTGCC
>JAYENH010000617.1:0-2320 GCA_034721995.1 Bacteroidota bacterium | reverse complement strand
TGGTTATAACATTATTGCATATTTACGTCAGGATGCATCTCCTGTTGTTTCGGAACTTGCAGGCATTGTTTCTAATGTAAGCTTGTTTAAAGATGAAGATGGTTTGGTTTACTGGCCATACTTTAACATTGATTTAATTGGAGATTTGAAGCCTGGAAAAGGATATAAGATTAAAGTTGATGTACCAGTTTCGTTAACATATTCAGCTAATGGCCCGGGTAATACTACAAAAACTGCGATTAATCGCATGATGCCGCAGAACTATGCAGATATTGCAAAAACTAATAATAACATGACATTAGGTATTCCTATGTATGCTTGGAATGAAATACCAACAGTTGGCGACGAAATTGGAGTTTTTACTGCTGAAGGTCAATTAATTGGTAGTACAGTTTTCGAAGGAAATAATATTGCAATTGCACTATTTGGCGATGATGATTTGACCGAACAAAAAGAAGGCTTACAGGTTGATGAAGTTTTCACTATTAAAGTTTGGAATCAATTAAACAACACCGAGAATGTATGCAAAGTTGTTTCATGGGAAACAGGAAGCGATAATTATTCAGTTGATGGAATAAGTGTAATTAAAAACATCATCGTAACTAATGGAAATATTGATGGACAAACTGCCCTTTATCAAAATATTCCAAATCCATTTAGCACTTCAACAAAAATTGGATTCTACATTCCTGAAGAGAGTAATGTAAATATAACTATTTACAATGTTCTTGGAGAGTCTGTTATGGAAGTAGTTTCTGGTAGTTTGCAAGCCGGTTATCATAACTATGAAATATCTGCCAACGAACTTGCTTCTGGTAGCTATTTCTACAAGTTTGTTACAAAAGATTATACCGAAACAAAACACATGAATATTGAAAAATAATTTGAAATAGGTATTGAATTATTGAAGCCCCGAAAGTTCTTTCGGGGCTTCTTTTTTATTAAAGTATTCTGAAATGGAAACTCTTAAAAAGCATATTGAATCTGCCTGGGCGCAACGTGAATTGTTAGAACAACCACAATACAAGAATATCATCAGAATGGTTATTGATTATCTTGACAAAGGTGATTTAAGAGTAGCTCAGCCTTATGGTAAGAATTGGTTGGTAAACGACTGGATTAAAAAGGCCGTAATAATGTATTTTATTATTCAGGATATGAAAGTTACGGAGGTTGGACCATTTGAATTTCATGATAAAATTGGTCTTAAAAAGGATTATAAGGATTTAGGTGTCCGGGTTGTCCCTCATGCCATAGCCCGCTTCGGGTCTTATGTTGCTAAAGGTGTAATTATGATGCCATCATATATTAACATTGGAGCCTATGTCGATTCTGGCACTATGGTAGATACATGGGCTACTGTTGGTTCTTGTGCACAAATTGGGGAAAATGTACATCTTAGTGGAGGAGTTGGTATTGGAGGAGTTTTAGAACCTGTTCAGGCCGCACCGGTAATTATCGAAAACAACTGTTTTATCGGATCGCGCTGCATTATTGTTGAGGGGGTAATGATTGAGAAAGAAGCTGTTCTCGGAGCAAATGTTGTACTTACCGCGTCAACAAAAATTATTGATGTAACCGGAAATGTCCCTGTCGAATCGAAAGGAATTGTTCCGGAAAGAAGTGTTGTTATTCCTGGAACATACCCGAAACAATTTCCTGCTGGCGAATATCAGGTGCCATGTGCTTTGATTATTGGAACGCGAAAAGAATCGACCAATTTAAAAACTTCGTTGAATGACGCATTGCGCGATTATAATGTTTCAGTATAATGTATTCTTTTAAAGATGATATAAAATCGGCTATTTCTGTTCTGAAATCGGGTGGCGTGATACTTTATCCCACCGATACAGTTTGGGGCCTGGGATGTGATGCCTGTAACGCAAATGCAGTGGAACGGTTATTTCAAATTAAGCAACGCGAGGATACAAAAAGTATGTTGGTACTTGTCGATTCTGATTTTATGATTGAGCGATATATTAAAGAAGTACCCGAAATTGCCTGGCAACTGATTGATGTAGCGGAAAAGCCATTAACTATTATTTATCCGGGGGCACGGTCAGTAGCCCCAAGTCTAATGGCAAAAGATGGAAGTTTGGCTATCAGGTTAAGCAAGGAAAAATTCAGTAGCGAATTAATCGGACGTTTCAGAAGACCTGTTGTTTCAACATCAGCAAATATTAGCGGAGCACTATCGCCATCCGTATTTTCAGAAATAAGCCAAGAAATTATTAATCAAGTTGACTATGTCGTAAATTACAGACAGGACGATCACACTTATTCAAAGCCTTCAGAAATAATTAAAATTGCTTTAGGCGGA
>JAYENH010000616.1:0-2321 GCA_034721995.1 Bacteroidota bacterium | reverse complement strand
TTTCAACCTTTGTCATTTTCGAAAGAAGCAATTCTTTCAGTTCCTTTAGCTTTTGGTTTTCTTTTGTTTTGGTTTTTTCCTCCATTTCCTGTTTAACAGGCTCTTTGGCGTGCGAAAGAAATAATCGTTCGTAATACTGTGTAGCAATATTTCGGTCTAATGTTTCTACCGACCAAGCGTTGTTTACGCTTTCTTTAATATAATAATTTCGAGCATCTGTGTTTTTTACTCTCATTATTTGCCTTATATGAGTCCAGCTTAATTTGGTGAAAATCAGTTGGAATATTTCTGTGTTTTCATCATTTTTGAATTCATCACTTAGCAAGTGATGAATTGAAGTTTTAGAAATATCACTTGTCAAGTGATGAATTGAGTTTTTGCGTTCTTCAAATTTATCACTGGCAAATTTCAAGAAGATAAGTCCAAGTACAACGTGTTTGTATTCTGCCGGTTCTACCGAACCTCTTAATTTATCGCACGATTGCCAAAGTGTTTCTTCTATTGATTTTTCTTTTATTTGTTTTGCCATCTATATTTCCTTGTTCGATATTATTAAGTCTTTCACGTCAACATCAAGTATTTCAGCAATAGCCATCAATATTTCAAGTCTTGGCTGCTTTCTGTTTTGCACATAACCATTAACAATATTGTAGCTTTTGTTTAGCTTTTCAGCCAACCATTTTTGCTTAATTCCCTTTTCTTCTAATACTTCTTTTATTCTGTTCATTTCTGTTAGAATTGAAACCGCAAGATACTAACAAATATTTAACACACCGTTTTTCAGTGTAAATAATGTCTGATAAACACTCGGTGAGCGAGGGGAAGATTTTACTCTTTTATTTTATTAGGGTTGGATTTTGTGTGATAGAAAAAAAATAAACCCGCCTGCGCAACGGGCAGGTGTGTAAAATGTGCGGTGGCTTCCCTAATTGTCCCGAAGGGCAAAAGCGGGTCGGCAAAAACTAATTTTTTCTTGCAGTAAGTTTCAATCAATGTTAATTTTTTTCAGTTCGTTTTTTTATTATACTAATCAATTCATTTCAATGTACTTTCGTTCTCTTGCCTTGCATACAACTCGTAGATATTTACTACACATATACAAATATTTCGCATTTCTCCATTGTCTTATGTTCTGGTATTCGATTGATTGTAAAATATATTAATTGCTTTGTTTTCATAGTCTTATTGTTAATATCTTGTAAAAGTATAAATTATTATTAAACATCCAACCCAACTAATTGATGAAATTTCAGATTGTAAAATCCCATTCCATTCTATACAAAGCCAAAAAAAAGGCCCCGTAAACGGAGCCTTTTGTATATCGAAGGATTAATCCTTATAATTTGTGAGTCTTGCAGAATTCTGATAAAACACCTTTCAAATCAGGAATACCAATTTCCTGTAAATCATAATAAACACGGGTGTTTGGTTTTTTAATATCAATAATGCGGTTCAAATCGATTGGTGTACCGATAATTACTGAATCGCAATCTGAATTATTAATTGTCGTTTCAAGGTCTTTCAATTGCTCATCGCTGTAACCCATTGCCGGCAACAATGTGCCTATGTTAGGATAAATCCTGTAAGTCTCGGCCAATTTGCCAACTGCAAATGGGCGTGCATCGACCAATTCGGCAGCACCAAATTTCTGAGCGGCAATTATACCTGCACCCAATTTCATTTCGCCATGTGTAAGTGTTGGCCCGTCTTCAACAACCAAAACTCTTTTGCCACGAATAATTTCCGGATCATCAACTTTAATTGGCGATGCTCCATCAATTACAATTGCATTTGGGTTTACTTTTGCAATACTTTCGCGCACTGTCTGGATACCTTCAGGCGATGCCGAATCCATTTTGTTGATTACGATAGCATCTGCAATACGCATGTTGACCTCGCCCGGGTAATATGATAACTCATGTCCGGGACGGTGTGGGTCGGCAACGGTAATAGTTAAATCAGACTTGTAAAATGGGAAGTCGTTGTTTCCACCATCCCAAAGGATAACATCACAACCATCGGGGTCTTTTTCGGCTGCACGAACAATAGCTTCATAATCGACACCCGCATAAATTACGTTTCCACGAACTACATGTGGTTCGTATTCTTCCATTTCTTCGACAGTACATTTGTGCTTTTCTAAATCGGCTACTTCGGCAAAGCGTTGAACTTTTTGAGCATTCAAATCGCCATAAGGCATTGGATGGCGAATGGCAACAACTTTCAATCCTTTCTCCATTAAATACTCGATTACCTTACGCGAGGTTTGCGATTTTCCACAACCTGTACGGGTTGCAACAACAGCAACAACCGGTTTGGTA
>JAYENH010000615.1:0-2324 GCA_034721995.1 Bacteroidota bacterium | reverse complement strand
GCTTACCTTGCCGCTAATTTCCATTAGTGCCGGCGATAATGTTTTAGACCCGCAAACGAATTATTATGCAGGAGTTGAATGTTATTCTAATGGTAATAACATATATCTTGGCGCCGATTCCGAAGGTCCCCATCTTCTACATTTAGCTTCAAATTTAAGGTTAGGGGCTACATGGTATTGGATACATACTCTGCCTTTAGTACGTTTGAATTTATCGGGCACCGATGTTTTACCATTTATTACATCTACTCCTATTTACGATGTCGATTTTCTTGATGCATATTCTTATACAGTTACAACATATGATCCACAGGGACTTCCGGTAACATTGTCGGCAACTGCATCCTCGCCCGACATCAGTATGCAAGCTGTTGATAATGGAGATGGAACCATGTCAATCTCAACACCGGTAATATCTACTACCAGCTTTGGCGATGATGATTTTACGATTTCAATTACTGTTGACAATGGTATAGCCAGCAATTATCAGCAATTTATGGTACAGGTTGCAAATGTTTTTCAGGTTGAGGATATTTCAAAAACAGAAACATTAATCTTTCCGAATCCGGTAAAACATACTCTTTATTGTAGAAACCCTGAGAATGCAATTATTCAGATATATTCACTGACAGGCAGCCTTGTCTACCTTAACAAAAGCGCAGGTTCAAATAAATCTATTGATATGAGCTTGTTTAACGAGGGAACATATTTTATTAAGATAATTGATGGCAATAATGTTGTAATCAATAAGCTTGCCCACATCAAATAAATATTTATTGCGAAGAGTATAAAAGTAAAGGGTCAATCTTTTTCAAGTTAGATTGGCCCTTTTTTCATTTGCATATTCAAGAAGTTTTAATTTGATAAACGTGGTTTATCTATCAACCAAACATTTGCTATATTTTTGAAAAGTCAGATACGAGGTAATTTAGTACCATGATTTTGCCGACTGCCAACTGCCTGTTGAAGTCTGCTATTCCATGTCTTTTCCGAATATAGACTCGATGTTCTGAAATTTTGTATTATAATCTTTCATCGATTCTTTAATTACTTTATGTGCTTCTTTAACACCATAGGTGTGAGTTATTTCGGCATTTCGTTTTCCGTGGCCGGGCATATCTTTATAGGTAAGGAAATAATGTCTCAACCGTTCGATAACTAATTCGGGCAAATCGTCTATTTCTTTGTAATCCTGATATACAGCATCGTTGTTTAATACGGCAATTATCTTATCATCGGCTTCGTTGTCATCGATCATGCGAAAACCGCCAATAGGCCTTGCCCGAACAATAATATTTCCGTGCGAAATAGTTTTTTCGGTTAATATGCAAATATCAAGAGGGTCGCAATCGCCAACAATATCAGGTCGCTGTAAAGCATCCTGGCTCAACTTTGCTACTCTTTTTGCACAATATGTTTGTGGAACAAAACCATAAAGGGCAGGAATAACATTCGAGAATTTCTGTGGTCTGTCAATTCTCAAGTAACCGCTTTCTTTGTCAATCTCGTATTTTACCGTATCTGTTGGCACCATCTCAATAAAAGATATTATCACTTCTGGTGCGTCCGGGCCAACATCAATTCCGTGCCAGGGGTGCGATTTGTAACGAAGCCCCATAAGGCGGCCTATCTGATCCATTATGTTGTTTTTCATAGCAATAAATTTTATTTATGGTTTTTACATTTATTAAAACTGTTACAAAAGTAATTATTTTCCTTTAGAGCTTGTTTTTGAACAGCTCTTAGCTATTTATTGATGTTTAATTGCCCGTATTGCATTATCGAATCTAAGCTTTCCGTTGCCTTTGATTAGTTCCCATGGCCGTTTGAGTTTTTCAATTTCTTCGATGTAAAGCGATTGAAGAAATCCACGTTTATCACGGTTTTCGCGCACAGGGTCGGGAATCCAGGCTATATCGTTTTCGCACACAAGAAATAAATCGATGTTTGATTTTTCGATATGTTGATTGAGCCATGATGGAACTTTTTTATAAACTTCGGAAAACCAAATTTTTGTGATGATAAGCCATGTGTCATAAAAAATAATGTCGTGGGCCTTTTCTTTAATTTTTTCTTCTGATAAGATTTGCTTTTTTGCAATCAGTTCAACATCATGGTAATTATAGGGCCTGTTTAGAGTTTCGATATATTGCCTCGCAAATTCGGGCACCCAAACTGAATTATAATGTTCTGCCAGGCCTTTTGCCAATTCGGTTTTTCCGGTCGATTCGGCTCCTGTAATCACAATTTTTCTGATTCTGTTTTTTTCGATTTTTTGCATTCAAAATTGTTTCTTAAAAAAAGCAAGTGTAAAAGTACTAATT
>JAYENH010000614.1:0-2328 GCA_034721995.1 Bacteroidota bacterium | reverse complement strand
CGATCCGGGAGGGCCTTGTTTGCACCACTCTACAAAAGTGTTTAAGTTACGTTCTTCACCCTCTGCCTCAATATACAACGAGCCGTCGAATTCGTAACGGACAAAACCTCTTATATCTATTTCATAAGCCTTTGACATAGCAAGAAATCGAAAACCGACTTTATAGACATTCCCTCGAACCTCAATGTTTAAGTGTTTTTTTAAAGGTAGTTTGCGCATTTTTAAAAAGAATTTAGTCGAAAAAATTAAAGTGTAAGGAAAGCAGAGAATTTCTTTTTCTGGTTCGTTTTTAATTTGTATTCGGTGATATCCCCACCTTCCGGGTTAGTATTGCAGCACTCCACAAAATTGTTAATCTGGTCTTCTTTTCCCTCAACTTCAATAAGATATATTCCATCATTGATTAATTTGACAAAACCGTCGAGGTTAAGATTGTTAGCAGTTTGCATCGCAAAAAAGTTAAACTCTGAGTTCCCTTCCTTTACTCTTATTATTAATGAGACTTTATACATGATCCTTTATATTTATTAATAATTATTTCAGTTATATATATTTAGCGATATTACAATAAGCTTAATAAAATACCCTAAATTCGATTTTCAAACATGAAGTTTTTGAAATTATCCTTTCTTTAACCTATAAAGGCAATATTTACCTTTATTTACTTTCCTAATCAAAGGCAAATGTATAAATGTTTTTTTTATAATATCATATATCATAAAAAATAATATTCAAATAAAAGAATGGGGTATATAATAGAATCTCAGTCGATTGGCTATATTTATTCTAAGGAGATATAGAATAAGTTGATTAAAATAAACAAGTAAGTAAATACTTGTATAGCAAATTTGATGATTTATTTCCAAAGATCGACCATGTTAAGTTGAACTTCTTCATCGAAAAACATTTCCGATATTTTTTCAAACAGCTCGGTGTAATCCGAAACATAAAATTGATATTTAGGAGTTTCGGTTTCATTGATCAGATTGTTTTGTTGCAAATATTGTTTTAATTGATTGGCAACAATCTGGCCCGAGTCGATTACTTTAATATTGAAATTGTAGTACTTCCTGATTTGATTTTTGATTATTGGATAATGTGTACAAGCAAGTATGAGGGAATTTATTCCTTCCAATTGCTGATTCGACAAGTATGAACGGATAATGGCATTGCTGATATCATCGTATATAAAACCTTCTTCGATCATTGGTGCGAGTAGGGGAGTGGCTAAAGAAATTACACGGGCTTCGGGCTTTCTTTCCAGTATTTTACGTGCATAAGTGCCACTATTAATAGTTCCTTTTGTGCCAATTACCCCAACTTTGGAATATTTTCTCGATGATGAAATCAGATCAACAACCGGATCGATTACATTAAATACCTTTACTTTATTTCCTGCAATTTTTTGTACAATTTCAAACGCATGTGCCGATGCAGTATTACATGCAATTAAAATCACCTTACATTCCTTTTCAATAAGGAAGCGAGTGATATGCTCTGAGTAATATTTTATCGATTCACTTGATTTATCGCCATAAGGCAAATGGGCGGTGTCGCCAAAATAAATCATGTTTTCCTGAGGAAGCAGGTTTCTGATAGCACTTGCAACCGTAAGGCCGCCAATACCGGAGTCAAATATTCCAATTGCTTGTTTTCGATCTACCATATTATTTTTTCGTTAAACTGTATACTCATTCGGCAACTTACAAGCTAACTTCTATTAAAGCAATCCTGCATGACGCAAAATTTTCGCAAAACCTGGGTCATTTTGAGCTTGTTGACGATATACTATTTCAATTCTATTAATCTTTTCTTAAAGGTTTATGGTTTTGTTTTGAACAGGACTCAATGTTGTTTTACGATCCCAAACTATATATCCGAACAAGAATAGCATAAGTGTAATCAATATTCCGAAGCCCCAATATGATGTTTCAATCTTTGATTTTACCATTTCTATTTGTGTATCCACAGCTTCGAATTTTGTGTTCATCTCATTCCTAAGGGATACAAGTTTTTCCTCGGTGCGCATAATCCTGTCGCGATCGTCTAATGTGAAGGATACATTTTGAGATTGTGCAAAAAATTGAAGTGCAAAAACAAATAATAAAATAGAAAAAACAGTTTTTTTCATAATATGAGATATTTGACGAATACAAATATACAGAAATCTTTTTGAACCCAAGACCTTTTTGCTCTGAACCCCAGGGCAAACGCATGAATTAACTATTCTATAATAAATATAATAAAATAATTGTTTTTAATGAAATTTACTTCAAAATATTACATGTTGCAGAAATTCAATACATTAAGTAAATGTTTATAGCAACA
>JAYENH010000613.1:0-2332 GCA_034721995.1 Bacteroidota bacterium | reverse complement strand
TTTGCTATTAATACTATCAAGTTCAGTCCTCAGTATTTCATTCTCATACTGTAGCTCTTGAATTATTATCTGTTCAGTTTTTAAAATGGAATCAAGCGTGGTTATTTGTTCCAATTGCCAATTGGAAGAAGAATTTATGCTTTTATTTGTTAAGATTAATGATACAAATGAAATGCATATAGCGAAAATTGAAAAGAAAAATGCAGTTTTTGAATTTCTAGCTGACGATTTTGCCATTTTCTCTAACTGATCTAGTATTGCTTTTTCTGTAACACCTATAAATCCTCCCATAATTTATTAGTCTTTATTTTATACTGATTACTTCTGCTAATTCAATTAAATTGGTTTTCAATTGCCACGCTCGTTCCAGATATGTGTGCACATCACTATCAATTAAATTATTTCTCTCAAGAATTGTCTCTGCTTTAAGATCAATTAAAAGTGCATAAATATTATGTATCAAATAGTTTCTTTGTTTACATGTCATCTCAAGAGCAGTTGCTAAATTACTATCTAACAAATCATGTTTCTTGCCAATCTTAATTAATTGTCCTAGGGTTGATTGACTAACTTTTTCTTTAACTTCTGTACGTGTAAAATACATTTTCAGTTCTGCTTCAAGTTTTCCTGCTGCTAATGTAATTTTTCCTAATTCAGTATTAAATTCATCACTTTCAAATAGCAAGTCAAAAAACTCACGTCCATTTATAGATTTACCTTTATGCATTTAGTTTTCTTCAATTACACACAACTCGTAAATATTTACTATACACTTATAAATATTCCACCTTTCGGCATTGTCTCGAATCCTTGTGTTATAAATGTACGAATTATCCTAAGAATTGAGGAATAATGTAAAACTCGAAAAGCACATACCTCCAAAGTATGAATCCCGATGCGCTTCTAAATTGAGGACATCGTTCAACTCTGAACCCGGTATCGGGTCTGACCCTGTAACTTAAAAAAACTCCTATTCCGAAATCTGCTTTCTTTTTATTTTCTTTTGGTTTAGCTGCTGTTCAAGAAGGTTCAATTTCTTTTTTACGGCTTCATCGTCCTTTCTTAAAGAATTTCCAAGTGGATAAATCAATTGCTCTTTGTACTGTGCCGAGTCGAGTACCGACATTTTGTAATTGGTAACCTGTCCCGACGAAATAGATTGGATGTTGTTGTTTACCAAAAGCAGGTATTCCCCATCTTTGCGGCCCTGATCGGTAAGCATTGATTTTACTTTGCCGTTTTCCATAATCACATACAGAATATAATGCTCGCGACTGTACCATGTATCACCTTCGGTTTGGGAGCGTTCTTCACCGAGTGTTACTGTTTTTCTCTTTTCGGCATCCTGCGGTACTTCCATCTTGCGCGATTTAGTGCGATAGTAATACATAAGCACCGAAGTGCCATCGTCCTGCAAGTTGTAAAGGTCGAATGGAACAATGCCCAGCGCAGCATTTACTTCGCTAATATCCATACCGGGAGTTATACTTACTATCTTCTCTACATTAGTGAATTGTGGCACAATCCAGTAACCGGGAGTTAAACACGAGGAAAAAAACACTATCAATGTAAATAAAAATACTTTTAAAATTGGCTTCATAATCTTTGTTTTTGATTAAAATCCAAATATAATTGAATAAATATTTATATCAAAATAAATATTCTGATATAATCGCTGAAAATTCATTGGCAGGTTTCCTTAAAAAGATTTTCACCAAATTACTTTTTCTGATATATTTGTAAGAAATTGAAAATTATGAAAAAGTTAGTAGTATTGACAGGGGCCGGTATCAGTGCCGAAAGTGGAATAAAAACATTTCGGGAAATGGGTGGATTATGGGAAGAATATGATGTAACCGAAGTTGCCAGCCCCGAGGGGTGGGAAAATAACCGCGAACTGGTAAACGATTTTTACAACCAGCGGCGCAAGCAATTATTAGAAACCAAGCCAAATGATGGTCATAAAGGATTGGTGGAGCTGGAAAAATATTTCGATGTTCGGATTATTACCCAAAATGTTGATGATTTACACGAAAGGGCAGGAAGCTCATCAATTTTGCATTTGCACGGCGAATTAAAAAAAGTGAGGAGCACCGGCGACCCAAGCCTTGTTTACGAACTTGATGGATGGGAATTGAAACTTGGCGATAAATGTGAAAAAGGTTATCAGTTAAGGCCACATATTGTGTGGTTTGGAGAAATGGTGCCGGCTATTAGCGAGGCTGCCAAAATTTGTGAAACTGCAGATATTTGTGCTGTTATCGGCACATCATTAAATGTATATCCGGCAGCAGGCTTATTAAATTATCTCCCTTCGGGCGTAGATGTTTAT
>JAYENH010000612.1:0-2334 GCA_034721995.1 Bacteroidota bacterium | reverse complement strand
TCTTTATCCTGATGGGTAGAAATAAACCGGGCAATCTCATCGCTGATATGCTCTTCATATTCAATGTCGAGTTGGTGTAATGAGAATTTTCTTTTCAGCAAGAGAGTTCTGAAAATATTCAGATTGTTCAAAGCATAATCCGCAAATTTAAGGACGGCTTTTATTTTTTTAAAAAACTTATGTTTTCGGGGCAGTATAGTACTTAAGTCGAAACCCATAAAACCCCTGATTCCAAATTGAGCAGGAGCAAAATTAAACATAGCTGTTTTCTCAATTATGTCCTTTATCTGCGGGGTAAAATCGGTAATTACAAAACGATGTTCCCAAACAATCAAAGCCTGAAGGAAAAGCGAAAAGCCAACTTTGCTCCCTTTTTCGGGATGCACCCACCAGCAACTTAGCCAACCGAAATGTGTACTGTTATCTGCAAAATTATCTGGTAATATTCCAATATATCCCAGCAATTTGTTTTGTTCGTTCAGGGCTAAAATCAGGCAAACATCGTTGGGGTTTGCCCGTGGGTTATGCACTTGCGAAATGGCACGATGGGTGGTAACAGGCAAATCAGGGCTATTTTTAAACCATGCAGATTGGATAAACCTTTCTAAATCTTTTGTTTTAATTTCGCTGTAATCCATTATTCCCGACTGATATTATTCTTTGCTATTACCGACTTCAAAATAAAATAAAAATATTCAAATTTTATCGCCTGTTCTGCTGTGCCCCGTTCATCTTCCATTGGTATTCGCTGAAAATGATCCGATATTGAATCATGTTTTAACCCGGCACATGCAAAGCTTAAATCACAAATATCCATGTTTTTCAATTTGCTGAAAAATAATTTTTCAACAGCATAATCGGTAAACGGAAAAGAAAAGCTAAGAATATCGGGCATAAAATTTTGCCTGACAAAAAGCAGCGATTCTTTTGTCTGCCGCAGTTGTTCTTCGAGCGGGATAAAACGAAATTCGGGATGGTCGATGCTATGTGCCCCAATACTAAAACCTTCGTTTTGTAGTTTTTTTATTTCTTCTGAACTTAAATATGGCTGTGCGGTTTTCAAATATTCTATAAAATCAACTTCCAGTATAATTGCCAATTCATTAATTATTTTTTGCTGATGATATTTAAGATTTAATATTGCAGAAACGATTTTATTATTATCCGTATTGGGTACATTAAGTATTTCACAAATATCTTTTTTTGCCGATTTTAATTTCTTTTTATTCTGAAAAGCATCGACAAGCAGACTGGTTTTATATCTAAAAAATAAGCTCCTGTTATCAATAAAAGCCGAATTCACAAAAAAAGTAGCAGGAATACCCTTCCGTTTTAATATTGGGGCAATAATACTTTTCGATTCTTTTAATCCATCGTCGAACGAAAGAAAAAATACTGGTTTTTTCGATTTAAGAGCTACCCCGGTTTTCAAATCATCAAGGCAAACCGGATTGTAATACTTCAGAAAAAAGTCGAGATCATTCTCAAATTCCCTGCTTGTTTTAGGTTTGTACAAAGCCGAGATGTGTGGCAAATATCCGTTGGAAACAGTGTGGTAAAAGGGCATTATAAGTTTTTGCCCACTCAGGTCCATTAAAAGTTTTAAAGAAACTTTTTGTGAAATCAGGCCAATTGCAGATTGTATGTTTTTTTTTACTGTCATTTCTGATAGCAAAAGTAGAGTTTTTTTGCATTTGAAATTCAAAAGTCGCTTTCAGCAAAATTCATATAAATACAAATTATAGCTACGATTGAAAAAACACTTTTGAGCTACAAACCTTGAACCCGGATACTAAATCATCAATTATAATCAATGTCTGAATTATTTCTGTAACCAGTACTGGTACCGTTACTCCCATTCTCGAAATACCAATCCTGGTAGTCGACACCGCCACTTGTTGCCCAATCGACAAAATGAAGATGTCCGCTATTAATTGCTGTTCTTTCGGTAGTCCAGTTAAATTCAGCATTAACATCAATTACCCAGGGCATGTTGTTTTGTGTTAAATAGGTTTTGCTTAAACCTGCAATTTTTGTAGTCCAGTCGTTGGGGTTTCCATCGTCGAAATTGGTGCCGAACAAAGTTAAATCGGCCAAATCGGTTGGTTCGTAATAGGGAAGATGGATTTCGTAACCTCGCTGTGCATTGGCAATTAAAAACGGATTCCAATCCGGGATAGAAACATCACCATCGCTTGCGGTATTTGCATTTAGTGTAAAAGTAACTGAGTATATATCCGACTCGTTGTTATGGTTCGATGAGTTAAAAACAATAACTGTAGGGTAACTTTGGTTATTTTCGAAATCGTTCCCAAGCACTCCTGTTACCGAGGA
>JAYENH010000611.1:0-2334 GCA_034721995.1 Bacteroidota bacterium | reverse complement strand
ATATGACAACAAGAAAAAAGAACGTTGGGACGAGGTTGTAAGACCTATTACCATGGGGCACGAAAGCGAACTACGTTACAAACGATGGATAAAAAACTGTCGCGAAATTGTGGAAAAAGCATCAGGCGGAAAAATTGGCTATGTGCATGTACGAAGCATGAACGACAGGAGCTACCGTGTGGTGTACGAAGAAGTGCTGGGGAAAAATGGCGACAAAGAAGCCCTGATTGTTGATACCCGTTTCAATGGTGGTGGATGGTTGCACGACGATCTGGCCACCTTCCTAAACGGCAAACCGTATATTTCAATAAGTTCTCGTGGACAAGACCTGGGCACAGAGCCGCAATTCAAATGGTCGAAACCATCGTGTGTTGTGATGAGCGAAAGCAACTATTCCGATGCCCATTTGTTCCCTTATACCTACAAAGCATTCAACATTGGCAAACTGATTGGGATGCCCGTGCCCGGTACGGGGACAGCCGTTTGGTGGGAGCGTTTACAAAATGGTGTAACCTTTGGAATCCCGCAAGTGGGCATGATCGACAAGGATGGCAATGTTCTTGAAAACCAACAATTAGAACCGGATATAGAAATCAGCAATGAGCCAGGAAAAGTAAGCCGGGGGCAGGATCAGCAATTAGAAGCAGCCGTTAAGGAGTTGATGAAAAAGTGAAAAGGCGAAACCCTCCTCCGCTATAGCTATGGAAGGCAAAGGGCGAAAGACGTGGAGAAAAAGTGAAAAGGCAAATACTTGAAAAAAAACCTTTTTGACATTATTGTTAGTTACATGTTTGTTAGTTACATGTTTGTTAGTTACATATTTGTTAGTTACAATAATGTTACCTATTTTTGGTGTTAAATATATTTGATATGGAAACACCTTTTATTTATGGAAAGCTGGCAACGGGAAATAATTTCACCGACCGCGAGGATGAACAGGAAAGATTGATCCGAAATTTTCTGTCGGGAGCAAATACCATCTTGATTTCACCGCGCAGATGGGGGAAATCGTCGCTGGTATTAAAATCGGCAGAAAAAGCAAAAAGCCTGGAAAAATCCACAATAGTAGTTTTCATCGATCTGTTCAATATTCGAAATGAGGAGGAATTCTACAAGGTATTGGCCGAAAAAGTCATACAATCTGTTTCAACCAAAATGGAGGAGGTGATTTTAAACGTTAAAGAATTTATGAAACAATGGATTCCAAAAATCAGTTTCTCGCCCGATTCGCAGCAGGAGTTCAATCTTGGGCTTAATTGGAACGAATTGAAGAAGAATCCCGACGAAATACTTGATCTTGCTGAAAAAATTGCCATTTCAAAAAATCTTAAAATTGTTATTTGTGTCGATGAATTTCAAAACATTGCTTACTACGACAATCCTTTGGCTTTTCAGAAATACCTAAGGGCACATTGGCAGCAGCACCAATCGATTACTTATTGTCTTTACGGAAGCAAAAAGCATATGCTCATGGAAGTTTTTACCTCGCCATCGATGCCATTTTATAAATTTGGGGATTTGATTTTTTTATCAAAAATAGATTCTGCTTACTGGAAACTTTTCATAACAGAACGGTTCCGGTCGACAGGAAAAGAAATTAATCCTGAGCAAGCCGGAAGGATAGCTGCATTGGTTGATTGTCATCCATATTATGTTCAGCAATTGGCACAATTAGTTTGGTTAAGGACCGAAAAATCGGTTAACAATACCATTATCGAAAAGGCTATCGACAGCCTGACATTGCAATTGAGTATGTTGTTTCAGAATATGACCGAATCGCTAAGTACTACCCAGGTAAATTTCCTTAAAATGATCCTTGACAAAGTAATCCGGCTCAGTTCAAAAGAAAATATCGAAAATTACAAAATTGGCACCTCCGCCAATATCGTCAGAATTAAAAAAGCACTCAACAATAAAGAGATTATTGATGAGCAACCGGATGAAATAAAAATTCTTGATCCCCTATATGCCTTATGGCTTAAGAAATATTATTTTATCGGGCATAGAAAATTTGACCCACTTGGGAGGATTTATTAATATATCGGTCAATTATTCACTTGTGAGTTTAGCCGTAAAGGAACAAGAGGATGTAATGAAATAAAATTACCGGAATAGACGCAGTTATTTTTGATTTTTACGAGGCATAATTGCAAAAAAAATGCACTGTGTATACACAAACCCTTGCATAATTTATTAAGATAAAGTTGGGCATTTTTCATATACCAGTAAAAGTAGTTTACACTTTTTCCTCTGTGTAACTCTGTGTTATTTCTCTGATGACTCTGTGGTTAAACTTCATATTTCTATTAACCACAGAGTTGCACAGAGTTGCAC
>JAYENH010000610.1:0-2335 GCA_034721995.1 Bacteroidota bacterium | reverse complement strand
TAAATAAGACACAGCAAATTACAATTACATAATAGCGCAGCGAAATGACGAAAAGCAAATTTATACAGCAATAATGCGCAGCAAATCTTTTAATACCTTTGTCGGCTGATAATAAGAATAAATAAAATGTTGCTAAAAAATCTCACACTTATTAATTTCAAGAATTTCGATCAGCTTGAGCTTGAGTTGTCGCCCAAAATAAATTGTTTTGTGGGTAACAATGGTGTAGGAAAGACAAACTTGTTAGATGCACTTTATTATTTATCCTTTTGTAAAAGCCGGTTCAATGCCGTTGATTCGCAAAACATTAAACACGGACAGGATTTTTTTGTAATACAGGGCGAATATTTGAGAAAGGATGAACCGGAACATATCCACTGTGGATTAAAAAAAGGGCAAAGAAAAAAGTTCCAACGAAATAAAACCGATTACAATCGCTTGTCCGAGCATATTGGTTTTCTTCCTTTAGTTATGAAATCGCCCGCCGATATTAACTTTATTTACGATGGCAGCGAAGAACGCAGAAAATTTATTGACGGTGTAATTTCTCAATTCAATCATTCATATTTAAGCGATTTGCTACATTACAACAGGACATTGTCTCAACGAAACAAATTATTAAAGGGAGACCAGGCAAATCCTCAACAATTCACTGATACTATTGAAATATACGACAATCAACTGGTACTATTTGGCGAGCGTATTTTTAAAAATAGAAAACATTTCACAAGCGAGTTGCTTCCACTTTTTCAGGATTATTATCAAAGAATCTCTCAGGGCAATGAGGAAGTGCATTTAGAATATCAGTCTCAATTATTCGAGGCATCGTTTGATTCTCTTTTAGGTTCGTCGCTTGATAAAGACAGGATTTTACAATATACGACAAAAGGAATTCATAAGGATGATATTGTTTTAAGCATTGGAAATAAATCTCTTAAGAAATTTGGATCTCAGGGGCAGCAAAAAACCTATTTGGTTGCCCTTAAATTTGCTCAACACGATTATATTAAAACTAAAACCGGACTGAACCCAATTCTGCTCTTAGACGATATTTTTGATAAACTCGACCGCAACCGCGTAAAGCAAATTATTTCCTTAGTAACCGAAAACCATTTTGGCCAGATTTTTATTAGCGACACAAACAAGCGAAGAATTTTTGATTTGCTTCGCGATAGCAAAATAGATTATTCCATTTTTGAGGTTGAAGACGGAAAATTGAAGATTGAATAAGATTGATAAAGAGCGTAAATCAATCTCCTTCAATCTTGGATGATTTTTTTTTTGCCAAAAAAAACACAGTCTGCCCGGCTTATTTCCGGGAATATCAGAAATAAGATACTAAATCTGATTTTGCCAGGCTTTGTTTCCTGTTAATTTTTCCTGATGTTGTATAAATTAATTCCGGGGTATAATAAATTTCTTTGGGACAATGAAAAGCCGGTAGCTTGTTTTTTAATTTATCGAAAAAGCTATTCTTTATTTCTTCTGATGGTTCGGAGCCTTCGATAATCATTATTACTTTTTCGCCAAAAACAGGATCCGGTTGCGATGAAATAAAGAAATTGCCGGTAAAGAAACTATTTATGGTTTTTTCAATTTTTTCAGGATTTATTTTTATCCCTCCCGAATTTATCACGTTGTTGTGGCGGCCAATCCAGCGGAATTCATTTTCAGTAACAAGTTCTACAATATCGTTTGTAATTATTTCCTTTGATAAATAATTAGCAGAAACAATCAGACAATCTCTGTTATCGGTTTTTATCTTTATTCCCGGCAGGCAAACAAAAGTATTTTGAATATTTGTACCATTTAATTTCCTTACAGCAATATGGGTGAGGGTTTCTGTCATTCCATACGTTGCATAACAAGCTGTTGAAAGAGCTTGTAATCTTTTTTGAAGCTCGTCCGACACTTCTCCTCCACCAATAATTAAAGTATTAATATTTAAGAAATCCTCAGCATCTTGCAACGAGGAAAAAACCTGTTGTGGTGTCATGGCTGCAAAACCAATTTTTTGATGAAAGTTTTTTAACGGTGTCGACGAAGGTTTCACAGTAATAATATCGAGATTATAAACCAAAGCCCTAACTACCATCATTTTTCCGGCAATAAAATGAGTAGGCAGACAAAGCAAAACGTTTTGCATATTTTTCAGATTAAAGAAACTCCCCGTTTGCCTGGCCGATTCAACAAGTTGTCGTTTATTAAAAACAATGGTTTTAGGCGGGCCGGTAGATCCCGAACTTTGCACACTAATGGTTTCATTATGGCCAAACCAATCTGAATAGAAGGAATACAAATCAATTAGATATTTCTCAAGTCCTTTATTTTTTAG
>JAYENH010000609.1:0-10165 GCA_034721995.1 Bacteroidota bacterium | reverse complement strand
TGCAGAAATATCCAATTTCACTAAGAAAGAACATGAAGAATATGAAAGAAGTCTAAAAGCTTATAGAGATTTGCAAAATACAATTGACTATAAATATAATATAGGAAGAAAAGAAGGAAGAAAAGAGGAGAAAAATCTTGTTGCCATTGTGATGATAGAAAACAATGAACCAAATACTAAAATTATAAAATATACAAACTTATCTATCAAAGAAATTGAAGAACTGCGAATAGAAATTAAAAACCACGAAACATAAGCATTAGTAATATTTTAATGATAGAACATATTCCATACATCAGTTTTATTCTTGACGGAAAAGTACGACAAATCGATTTCCAAAAAGAAGGATTGTCTCCTACAACTACTTTATTACAATATTTAAGAAGCCTGCCCAATCATAAGGGCACAAAAGAAGGTTGTGCCGAAGGCGATTGCGGTGCATGTACCGTAGTGCTTGCCGACTTTGCAAATAACGGCAACATTAGATATAAAGCCGTAAATTCATGCCTCGTATTTCTTCCGACGATACATGGAAAGCAGGTAATTACAATCGAAAATTTGGAACATAATGGCAATCTTCATCCCATTCAAAAATCAATGTTCGAGCACCACGCTTCGCAATGCGGTTTTTGCACACCCGGTTTTATCATGTCTGTTTTTCCGCTTTACAAATCTCCGGTTAAAACTGATGAAAATACAATTCGTCATAGTCTGGCAGGAAATCTTTGTCGCTGTACGGGTTACAAACCAATTATAAATGCAGCACTAAGTGTTTGTGATAAAAAACAAAACGATCAATTTTCAATAGATGAAAGTAATGTTATAAATTTACTAAAACAAATAAACTCCAAACACAATACAATAGATATTAATTTTGAGAATCAGAAATACTATATACCATTTTCTATTAAGGATGCAATTGAGTATAAAAACAAAAATCAGGATGCAATAATTATTTCGGGAGGAACCGATATAGCTCTGCGTGTTACAAAGAAATATGAGCTTATACCGCATATTCTTGATATCTCATTTATTGAAGAATTAAAAGCTTATCAGGAAAATAACCAGGAAATTGTTATTGGCACAGGTTTAAATCTGAATGAAGTACAAAAATCAGCAAAAAAAGCCCTTCCTGTTTTAAATGAAATGCTACAATACTTTGGCTCAGAACAAATAAGAAACCTTGCCACACTTGGTGGGAATATTGCTTCGGCTTCGCCCATTGGAGATAGCTTGCCGGTATTATTGGTGCTTCAGGCACAAATTGTTTTAAAATCGGTTGATGGAGAAAGAACAGTGCCTTTGGAGAATTATATTACAGGATACAGGAAAACAGTTTTAGCCAAAAATGAAATCATAACTCAAATAATAATAGCTCGCCAAAACAGCAATGCCATAGTACGTTTCTTTAAAAATTCAAAAAGAAAAGACCTTGACATTTCTTCGGTTAGCGCAGCTTTTAGCTTGATAATCAACAATAATAATAATATTGTTTCTGAAATAAAGATTTATTATGGAGGAATGGCAGCCACACCTGTAAAGGCGAAAAAAACAGAAGCATTTTTAAAAAATAAATTATGGAACAGGACAAATATTGAAAAAGCAACAAAGGTTTTATCAAAAGAATTGTCGCCCATTTCAGATGCCAGGGCAGAAGCTGATGGCCGACAAATTATGGCAGCTAATTTATTGTTGAATTTTTATTTTGTACCTTTGTAGTAATTGATAATTAAATTAGCAAGGATTAAAAATGTATTTAGCCCCATTGAATTATGATAGGTATTTTAAGAAATTTTTATTGAACTAATGCGACGAATATTAAAATCGAATTTAACTGATGACGATTTGGAATATATAAGGGATTTCGAAGAATCAAAAATAAGGGTTGAGCGATATAATGAAGGTATGCGAGAAGAGGGGCGGATAGAAGGAATAGCGCAAGGAATAGAACAAGAAAAAGAAAGACATAAAATAATTATCGAACAGTCTGAAGCTGCCAAACACCAAGCTGAAGTAGAAAAGCAAAATATAGAATTAATAATGACTATTACAAGGCTTTATTATAAAGATGGCAAAAGTATTAGCGAAATAGCCGATATTACAAAAAAAAGTGCTGAATATGTAAAGAAGGCACTTGAATAACTCGGTAAACTACCTTTATAAAAAATCACATAGTTAGCGTAGATGGTTAACAAAGAAAAACACGAAAGCGGAAAATTACATGTAAGCGGGAAGGCTGTATATATTGATGATATGGTCGAACCAACAGGCCTTCTACATGCTTTTGTTTATACTTCGCCTGTTGCATCGGGCAAAATTATTTCTTCTGATATTGAAAAAGCAAAAGAGCTTTCAGGTATTGAAACAATCCTGACTTATCGTGATATTCCCGGCAAAAACCAAATGGGGCCGGTAATACACGACGAGCCTGTTTTAGCTGAGAATAAACTGGAATGTGTGGGACAGGCAATATTTCTGATTGCAGCAAAGGATGAAAAAGCAGCCCGTAAAGCAATCCAACTAATAAAGCTTGAGACACAGGAAGAACCGGCAATTCTCACTATCGAAGAAGCAATTGCCGAAAATAATTTGTTACATCCCCCACGCAAAATTGAATGTGGCTCTGTTGAAAAAGCATTTGCCCAATCAGGAAATATTCTTGAAGGAAAATTTGAAACCGGAGCGCAAGAACATTGGTACTTAGAAACCCAGATTGCCATGTCGGTGCCAGGCGAAGCTGAAGAGATAAAAGTGTATTGTTCGACCCAACACCCCAGCGAAACCCAGGCCCTGGTTGCTGAGGTATTAGGAATTTCAAAAAATCAGGTCGAAGTTGAAATTCGCAGGATGGGCGGAGCTTTTGGCGGCAAAGAAACCCAGGCAAACCATGTGGCGGTTTGGTCGGCATTGTTGGCAAACGCCACAGAGAAGCCCGTAAAGCTACGCCTCTCGCGCGATGAAGACCAGATTATGACTGGCAAGCGACATCCTTTTTTGATAAACTACAAAGTTGGATTTTCAAATACCGGGATTATCACTGCATTCGATGTGGAACTGAACTCAAATGCCGGATATGCCAGCGATCTTACTATGGCTATTATGGAGAGGGCAATGTTTCATGCTACCAATGCATATTTCATTCCCGCTGTTCGGATAACAGGTAAAGCATGGAAAACAAACCTTATGTCGAACACAGCTTTTCGCGGGTTTGGCGGACCGCAAGGAATGGCCGCCATAGAAAACATTATCGACCGCCTTGCAAGAAAATTAAACAAAGAGCCTGCTGAAATACGGTTCAGAAATTTTTATACAAATGATAAGAATAATATCACACCATATCAGCAAAAAGTTGAAAACAACCGTTTGGATATTATTTGGAAAAAAATAATGCTTTCTTCCAATTATTTAAAAAGAAGAAAAGAAATCAACTTGTTTAATTCTGAAAATGAATACATAAAAAAAGGAATTGCCATAAGCCCTGTGCAATTTGGAATTTCGTTTACCACATCGTTTTTAAATCAGGCTGGTGCTTTGGTAAATATTTACAAAGATGGAAGCGTGCTGGTTAATCATGGTGGAACCGAAATGGGACAAGGCCTGCATACAAAAATACGGCAAATTGCAGCTCTCGAACTCGGAATTGATATTGAGCAGGTTAAAGTTTCGGCAACAAACACTTCAAAAGTCCCAAATACTTCGGCAACAGCAGCATCGTCGGGTACCGACCTGAATGGCATGGCTGTAAAAAATGCCACCTCGAAATTAAAAAAAAGAATATCGGAAACTGTAGCTGAACTACTAAGCATCAAATATAACTATACATGCAAGCCCGAATCTCTGGTTTTTAGTAATAATTATATTTCAGATAAAATTTTGAACGAACGTAAAATTTCTTTTACTGATGCAATTTTACAATCATACTTCAATCAGGTTAGCCTAAGTGCAACAGGATTTTACAAAACTCCTGGCATTCATTTCAATAAAGAAAAAGGACAGGGGCATCCATTCTTATATTATGCTTTTGGAATGGCCGTAAGCGAAGTGGAATTAGATATTTTAACCGGCCATCACAGAATAACCAGAACAGATATTCTGCACGATGCCGGAAAATCCATCAACGAGGAACTTGATATTGGACAAGTCGAAGGTGGTTTTATCCAGGGAGTTGGCTGGGTTACAGGCGAAGAGTGTAAATGGGACAAGAAAGGGCACTTACTCAATCATTCGCCTGATACATATAAAATCCCGGGCATCAACGATATTCCTGAAGATTTCAGGGTCGAATTGCTAAAGGGATATCCAAATGCAAATACTATAAGGCAAAGCAAAGCCGTTGGCGAACCACCATTTATGTTGGCTTTGTCGGTTTGGTTGGCAATAAAAGATGCAATCTCAGCAGTAAAGAATCACGAGGCAGAACCGGAGCTTAATATTCCGGCCACCCACGAGAAAATTCTAATGGCAATTGAAAAATTAAAGAGAGAATAAAAACATTTTTTCACTATTTCAAAACCACAACAAAATCCAAACAGTCTTGATTTTTTTTCCTATTCGAACGAATTTTCAAACACAGCTGAAAAACAGAATAAACACTTGCTATATCATTTTCGATCCTGTATTTTTACCTGCGAATATTTTTTTATACCAGATTTAGGAAAGTTTAGTATTTGTATTGTTAAACATCCAGAACTTATTTGTGCGACTATGATGAATTTTGAAATTATTATTGTGTTTTCAGTAATCCTGTTTATTCTTATTGCACTGTACAAAGATATTTTCAAACCAGCCTATGCTTTTCTTATTGCGGTAGTTGTGTTAGGGATTACAGGTATATTGTCGCCACATGAGATGATCCACGGATTTGCTAATGAGCAAATTTTTGTCATCCTATTTCTTTTGTTCCTTGGCGATATTATCAGAAAAACACACGTAGTGGAAGCAGTTTTCGATAAAATTTTTAAACGTGCTACATCATACACAGGCTTTTTGGGCAGGATGACTTTATTGATTGCCACATTTTCGGCCTTCCTGAACAATACACCCTTGGTTGCAGTAATGATGCCTTATGTGCACAGTTGGAGTAAAAAACACAATATTGCTCCATCGAAATTATTGATACCCTTGTCGTATGCCGCCATACTTGGAGGTTGTACTACATTAATTGGAACTTCTACAAACCTGATAGTGAACGGGCTTTTAGCAGATCAGGAAATTATTCACGGATTACCAACCCTCGAGATGTTCGATTTTATCTATGTGGGTTTACCAATGATGCTTGTTGGATTTCTGTACCTGCTATTTTTTGCCAATCGCTTATTACCTTCAAATCCCGACATTTTAACCGAATTTAATATTAAATCACGTGAGTATATTGTTGAGACCCTCGTTCAAACCGGATCAGAATTAGTAGGAAAAAGTGTTGGAGAGGCAGGGCTACGTAACCTGCAAGGCCTTTTTCTTGTCGAAATTATCAGGGATGGAAAAAACATACGTCCTGTTTCGCCCAAGAATTCTTTAAGAGAAAACGATCTGCTAATTTTTGCAGGCGACACAGAAAAAGTTGCCGAAATGGTAAACTCAAATACCGGCCTTGTTATGCCATCAATAGAAAAACATAAAAAAACAGGCGATCAAGAAATACTTGAAATTGTTGTTTCGCATAATTCTAATTTGATAAACAAAACGGCAAAATCTGCTGATTTCCGAAGCGAATACGACTCGTCAATTATTGCCATTCACCGAAATGGAGAAAGAATATCGGGAAAAATAGGGCAAGTTTTACTTAAAGCCGGCGATGTACTTTTGTTGTTGGCCGGCTCAGACTATTCTAAACATTCTAACGAAACCCATGATTTTTACCCTATCTCAAAAATTAAAGACCTTCGGGAGTTTGAGTGGTACAAAATAGCAGCCTTGCTTGGTGGTACATTCCTTGC
Organism: Bacteroidota bacterium; assembly: GCA_034721995.1. Taxonomy (GTDB): domain Bacteria; phylum Bacteroidota; class Bacteroidia; order Bacteroidales; family M50B96; genus JAIOYV01. Next base: position 4,229 of record JAYENH010000609.1, on the reverse strand, counting down.
AATATTTCTATCGGCATTAAAAGTAGTAAGCCTATTTAAAGCTTTACTATTTTTAATAGTTATTCTTTCGTTTATGAAAATAGCCACATTTAAAGATGTAAAAAAAGGTTTCGATTACAACCTGTATATAATAATCGCTTTAGCTCTTGCCCTCGGCAAAGCAATGATAAACACCGGTGTTGCCGATTTAGTATCCGATATTCTTATAAGTGTTTTTCTACCCCTCGGAAATGTGGGAATGCTCTTTGGCATTTATCTGATAACCTCAATAATGGCTGCCTATATTACATATACAGCAGCTGTTGCAATAGTTTTTCCTATTTCGCTAACAATGGCTTTAAACCTTGAGCTTAACCCTACTCCATTTATTTTGATAGTAGCTTTTGCTGCCGCTGCAAATTTCATTACACCCCACGGATACCAAACCAACCTTATGGTATATGGTTCCGGTGGGTACAACTATAAAGATTTTTTCAGGATAGGCTTTCCTCTAACCATACTTTACCTTATTGTTACAATTACAATATTAAGTTTAATTTATTTCTAATATTATGGATATTAACAATCTTCAAGAAATTGCTATTAAAGCTGCCATCGAGGCAGGAAAAGTGATTCTGGATGTGTACGAAAACGATGATTTTGAAGTCAAGTTGAAAACGGATAATTCTCCGTTAACCCTTGCCGACCGAAAGGCACATGATGTTATCATGTCGTTTCTTACAAAAACCAATTTTCCAATTTTAAGTGAAGAAGGCAGAGAAATGCATTTTGATGAAAGAAAATCATGGGAGCATTATTGGTGTGTAGATCCACTTGATGGCACAAAAGAATTTATAAAACGCAATGGGGAATTTACCATTAATATTGCCTTAATTTACATGGGTACACCCATAATGGGAGTAATATATGTACCGGTACTAAAAGAGTTGTATTTTTCTTCTGAAAAGAATGGTGCATACAAATTAGAAAATTACCTGCCAAAAAATGTTGAGGAAATAATTTTGGCCGGGCTTATGGCTCAATCAGCGACCTTACCTATTGAAGGCCTGAAAGATAAATTTACTATTGTGGCCAGTCGCTCGCATAAGTCGCCCGAAACCGAAAAGTTTATCAATAGGCTTGCTAATATCTACGGCGATGTTGATATTATATCGAAAGGAAGTTCTCTTAAACTCTGCATGGTAGCCGAAGGCCGTGCCGATGTGTACCCACGCTTTGCCCCAACCATGGAATGGGACACCGCCGCCGGACATGCCATTGCGCTTGGGGCAGGCTTTGTAGTAACCAAACAGGATGGGAAAAACCTGCTTGAGTACAACAAGGAAAATCTTCTAAATCCCTGGTTCATCGTAAAAAGGGCAGATTTGAAGTATTGAGTATTATTATGGTGCAGATCAGCAAAAGCAAAAAGGCGAGAAAAAAAAGGAGGCCAGAAAAGAACGTAATTTTTTTCTATTGTTTCTTGTTTGCTTCAGCTTAGGAAAAAAATAAAATTTAATTTTCTGTCCTTTTTCGCGTATTGATTTCCAATGATTTGTTATCATAGATGCAATCTACAATAGTAATATGATACAGCAGTTCGGCAGGGTTGACAAGCATGGCAAAATTAGATATCCTTTTCTATTTAGTTTGGGGGAGTGCAATAAATATCCTTGGCTAAATGGCTACTCGGGTTACAGTGGGCAGGGATAAGAATACATGAAAACTTTGCAGACTTATGGTATATTAATTATTACATCCTGATGCTAAATTCTAATATCTCAATGCTAAATACTAACATCTTGTGCTTATAAAAGAATTGCAACCATTTTGTGAAAGTAGCGTAAATTGTTGTGGTGAAAATTTAATACAAAACGAACAGGCATGAAAGTGGTAAATAAATATCCCCTGGTTTCTATTATTTCGGTTAATTTCAATCAATCGGCGGTTACTCTCGAAATGCTTGAATCATTGCGGAGCATTAGCTATCCCAGCATCGAAATCATTATTGTTGACAACGGTTCGCCAAGCGATACTCCTGAAATTATCAAAGAAAAATATCCTGAAGTGAACCTGATTATCAGCAAAAAAAACCTGGGATTTGCAGGGGGCAACAATTTGGGTGTAAAGGAATCGAAAGGGAAATATATCCTTTTTCTGAATAATGATACCGAATTGGAGCCGGGCTTTCTAGAGCCACTTGTCGATGTTCTCGAAGAAAAAGATGAAGTGGCAATGGCATCGCCTAAGTTGATGTTTTATTTCAGCGAGGGAAAAAAACTTGTTCAATATGCCGGGGCCAAGGCAATAAATCCATACACAGGCAGGGGATATAATATTGGGTATAAACAAATTGACAAGGGGCAGTTTGCCAAATCGCGTGAAACCGATCTTGGACATGGTGCCGCATTGCTTGTGCGAATGGATACCATGCTCGAATATGGTTTGATGCCGGATATTTTCTTTCTCTATTACGAAGAACACGACTGGTGCGCCATGCTGCGCCAAAAAGGTTTAAAAGTTTGGTATGTTGCCGAATCAACAGTTTATCATAAGGAATCTATTTCGATTGGAAAAAACTCTCCGTTGAAAGCTTACCACATGGCCCGAAATCGTGTGATGTACTTACGCAGGCGTACAAATTGGCCAACTTTTATAGTTTGTATGATTTATTTTTTCATCGTGGCAACTCCTAAAATTGTGCTTACATATTTACTGAAAAGGGAGTTTGCTTTATTTTCCGCTTTCAATAAAGGCATATTATGGAATTTTACTCATTTTAAAGGTGTTCATAAAAATCCCCGGATAATTAAAAAGGGAGATACATTTGAATTAAGCAATACTTATCATTAGTATATAAAATATTTTTAATATGAAACAGCAGCTACAAAGGGAATTAGAACGAATAATGAAAGACCGTGGGGTTGAGAAAAAATCTGCCCTGATTTATCTTTTGTTATTTTTCCGGTTGATTGGACTTGGATTTAATTTAGTGAAAACCCGCCTTTATTTAATTCGATGCAATAAATTAGGCACGATGGTTTTTACAAAAGGGAAGCCCGGCATTTCAAATAAAGGGAAAATTACCATTGGAACAGTAGTAAGCATTTGGTCTAATATCCATAAAACAAGGTTGACTGCACACAGGGGAGGGAGTATCGAAATTGGAAATAATAATTTTATCAACGGTATTTTTATTTCGGCATCGAGCAAAGTTAAGATTGGGAACAATTGCAAGTTTGGCCCCATAACCATGATTATGGACAGCGATTTCCACGATATTAAAGACCATTCGAAAGATGGCCAAACCAGCGAAATTATTATTGAGGACAATGTGTGGATTGGTGCACGTGCCACAATTTTAAAAGGAGTAAGGATTGGCGAAGGCTCTATTGTGGCAGTCGGTTCGGTAGTAACCAAAAGCGTTCCCAAAAATTCGATTGTTGCCGGAGTGCCTGCTGTGGTGGTTAAGAAAATTGAAAGAGGATAGTCCTCAGTAGGCAGTCCTCAATAGGCAGTGGGTCATCAAACGAACTCTTAATCGGGAACTCAAAAACATTAATCAGAATTAATAAAAAGGGAAATGGCAAAAACAGATTTTGTAGGAAATTTTAAGGCTGACAAAAAGATACAGGAAGCATATTCCGGAGATTTAAGCAGTTCTACTGTAAGCCCACAATTGGCATACAATAAGGATTGTTTATATTTCAATGAGGAACAGAAACAAATTTGGTTTTGGGGCAGGATTTACGGAATGGAAAAACTTGCAACTCAATATTCAATTCGGTTTGTAAACGAAGCCGATTTTATGCTACAATTATATTTAAAAAAAGGAATTGATATAGTGCGCAGGATTGATGGCGAGTTTACTTTTATTATTACTAATGATACTAAAACACTTGTTTGTCGCGACAGGCATGGTGCCGGCCCTCAGTTTTTTTATTCCTCCGAATTTTTCAGCAGCAATTTATTTGAGTTTCGGAATTTCAATTCCTTTACTCCCGAGCCCGACTACCATGCCCTCACCACATTTTTATCGATTGGCTATATTCCATCTCCCCAGAGTTCGCTTAAAGGGGTGCAAAAATTAGGGGCAGGTTTTTTTCTCACAATAAAAGATGGGGTACAGGTAGAAAAAGATATGTTCGGATATCAGGAATTTTTAAATTCAAACAATAGCTGCAAAATGTCGATTGGCGATGCAACTGCCGAATATGAGCGACTTCATAAAGAAGCAATCGAAGCAAGGA
>JAYENH010000608.1:0-2338 GCA_034721995.1 Bacteroidota bacterium | reverse complement strand
GCCGTGTTTTAAAAATCAGTGTTATCCCCCGAAATAATAGGGGCAGGCTGTGTTCTGTTTTTTTGTTTGCAGCTTTAGTTGCTCTATGCAGCTCTACTTTTTACAATCAATTTTGAAAATGAAAAATAATGCCATCGAAACAATAATCATGTACAAAACGAAGAAACTCTGAAACCCGAATTGTTCAATAATAAATCCACCAAGTAGAGGAAATAACATGGGCATAATATTACCTGCCCCCGAAAAACCGGCATACAATGCCCTGTTTGAATGTCCCGATATTTCTAACATAACTCCGTTCATACTTATTGAATAGAGGGAATATACAATGCCCCCGATAACGAAGATATATCGTAAACTTACTGCATCAGAAATTGAAATTGTTAGGATTGCCAGCAAAAGCGACAAGCCCACATTCAGGTATAACAAGTATTTATATCGTGTTATTTTTGCCGATATTAAAACCATTATACTAACTAATACAACTCCAATTATTTTAAAAAGCAGGAACATTCCAGTATCGGCGGCTCCTGTTTTAAACAACTGTTTTGCATATAATATTACAAATGGTAATAATGTAACTGCTATTCCCTGTGTATTGATAAATCCTAAAAAGTAAACCAGTTTTTTATTCGACACAAGTTCTTGTTTCATTATGCCAAAAAAATTTCTCATTCCTTTAATTTTCTGTCCCGAAGGAATGTCTTCATGCAAATTCCAAAATCCGGCCGACGAAATCAACAGTGCAAGGCCACCAATAAAAAACATATAGGCATAATTAATCGGGAAATCTTCTATCTTAAGAACTTTTCTGGCAAGCATTGCAGAAAACAAAACTACTGTGCCCGACAAAATCTGCTTGCTCGAAAAAAACTTTTTCCTCGATTTTTGATTTATAGTTTTGCCAAGAATGTCGATATAGCTGATATTTGCAAATGCCCCGCCCAACGAAAAAATTGTAATGAAAATAAAAATGAACCACAAAATACTGGCTGATTGATGCGCCGATAAATAATATAACAATGCCCCCAGGCTAAGCAAAGAAATAACACGGGAATTGATGCCTAAAAGCAGAAAGCCTTTTTTATATTTTCGATTATTCAGGAATGGTGCAAATAGCAATTGTGTAAAACTCGAGCCACCAAGCATTATTGCAGTTAACAAGCCAACGTGTATGGCACTACCTCCTGCCTCAACCAACATTGCCGGAATAATAGTATCAACATCCATAAAATTTGTGGCAAAAGCAAGAAATCCCGCATGCCACAAAAATGAGTAAAAGTTACGTTTCGATGCCTTTGATGTTTGTTCCATGAAATACTCTGTTCAATTTATCTCTAATACCATTCCTGCCTTTAATTGTTCAATTCCGAAGTAATAATAAAATTTTGATAAAGCCGGCAACGCAGTACAATGCGATGGATAAAGATATTGAACTTTCAATTTTGAAAAATATTTTATAGTTTCTTCAAGCCTATGATCATCGTTTTTTAAATGAAAACCTCCAACAACAGCTTTAACTTTTTTTATTCCCGAAATCTTTTGAGCATAATCAATAATATTGCAGATTCCCGAATGGGCACACCCGCTTATAATTACCAGCTCACCATTGTCAATAATCATCAAAGCCGAATCGTCGGGGATTGTATCAGGTTTTCCGTTGGCATCAATATATGGTGTTGGGTGTTTTTCGAAATTGATATTTCGTGGTATCTCGCCAAGAAAAACTATTTCGGGAGATAGATTTACCGGCGAACTATATGTATGAACTTCGTAGCGATTGGCAATTTGCTTTTTCTCCATTTCCAATCCGATATGCTCAACGCCTCCTTTTCTGAAACGTTTTATGAAAACCCCCGGATGACAGATTAGCTTTTTATTTTGCAAAAATCGTAATCCATTACCATGATCCCAGTGTCCGTGGCTCAAAACAACTGTTTCAATTTTATTCAAATCGATATTGAGCAATTTGGCATTGCGTACAAACAAGTCGGAATGTCCTGTATCGAACAATAATCTAAAGCCATTGTGCTCTATCAGGTACGAAAGGCCATGTTCGGCACCAAACTTCCCTGAGGCCATATTTTCAGTAAGTACACTTAGTTTCTAGCTTTTATAGTTTTGATTTCAGAATGCCATTTTTTATCGTAAAAAGCTTGAACCCTGTTTCCTTATCATTCAATTCATCTTTTATCCAATCAATGTATTTATATAAAATCTTACCGGCTTGTTCAGGGCTTTCTTCATAAATAAGAATCGGAATAAAATATTTATTAATAAGTTTGATGTTTTTCCCAAACTGCCGCGAAACCAACACTTTAACATTTTTATTCCTGAG
>JAYENH010000607.1:0-2339 GCA_034721995.1 Bacteroidota bacterium | reverse complement strand
TACGAACCATTTTATTTGCTTGAAGCTCAAAAATTTCTTGATGAAAATAAATTTACTGAATCGTTATCGGCCTTACAAGCTTTGATTGAAATAAACCCACGATACGAACCGGCAGTTCCGCTATTGAAAGTTGTAAAAGAAAAACTAAATAAATAAATGTTGAATTAAAACTTGGATGATGAAAAAAATGAAAAGACTTTTTGCATTACTAATGCTTAACATTTTATCCTTGCCTTACTTAATAACGGCACAGGACGAAGGGACTTACATTGACAATTTAAATGTTCAGGACAGTTCGTATATGGAGCAGGACTTGCTTGCTGACGCCGAACAGACATCTGGTTCGAACACTGTTGTGATTATTGTAATTGTAGTAGTTGTGGTTGCAGCGGTTGCTTTTCTTATTCTTCGGAAAAAGAAAAAATAGAGTTTTGAGATTAAGAAAGATACCTGTCAGGAAAAGGCAGGTTTTTTTATGCCCAAATATTTAGTCCGTTTCCTGTTTTGTGCACCACAACGACGCACCAAAATTGCCCCTCTGATTATCAGTAACTTAGCGTTTTAAAAATTGCATTTTGGGTGCTGCATGCCTATTTTTGGGTATGTTTATACGTAAAAATAAGAATAGGAGCGGTTCTGTTAGCATCCAGATAATTTCCAAAAACAAGGGCAAGTATAAAGTCATAAAAACGGTAGGTTGTGCAAAAACTAAACGAGAAGAAGAGTTATTGCTATTGCTTGCAAACACTGAGATGGAAAGGCTTACGGGAATGCAATCTCTTTTTATCGAACACGATGACATAGTGGTTGAGAACTTTGTGGACAGTATTGCAAATAATCATCTGCAAGTTGTCGGAAGCGAATTAATTTTAGGAAAAATTTATCAGAAATTCAATTTTCCATACGATGGGTGCTGCAACTATTTCCGCAACCTTGTTTTATGCCGGTTAGTATACCCTGGGAGCAAATTAAAAACCGTTGAATATTTTAGGCAGCACTTAAATACCGATGTTAGCGTTCATACTATTTATCGTTTTCTTGATGAATTGAACACCACACTAAAGCCCCAAATAGAACAACTTACTTTTGAGCACACAAAGAAACTACTCAAAGGCAAGATAAGTGTCGCATTTTACGACATGACCACTCTGTACTTTGAAGCATCTGAAGAAGATGATTATCGTATCCCCGGATTTAATAAAGATGGCAAACACCAACAGCCCCAAATAATGATCGGGTTACTGGTTGGTAAATATGGATACCCGGTTGGCTACCAGATATTCGAGGGAAACACTTCTGAGACGAAAACATTGATACCGGTACTTGAAGCTTTTCAAAAGAAGTTTGATATTGAAAACCCCATTGTAATAGCCGATGCCGCTTTGCTCTCGCAAAAAAACATAAATGCTTTGGTTGAAAACAACTACCAATACATACTTGGCGGGCGGATAAAAAATGAAAGTAAAGGCATAAAAGCAAAAATTACAGCCCTTAATGTTAACGAAAACAAACCCAAAGAACTGAAATACAAGAATGGAAGGTTAATTATCAGCTTTTCTCAAAAAAGGGCACACAACGACATGAAAAACAGGAATAAAGGCTTAAAAAGGCTTGAAAAACGTGTTGCGTCTGGTAAGCTGACTAAAGACCACATAAACAATCGTGGGTATAATAAATATCTAAAACTATCAGGTGAGATTGATGTCAAAATCGATTACAATAAGTATAAGGCAGATAAGGTTTGGGATGGACTGAAAGGTTATGTGACCAATACACATTTATCGAGAAAAGATGTCATTGGAAATTATAGTCAATTGTGGCAAGTGGAAAAAGCTTTTCGTATATCAAAAACCGATTTGAGGATACGTCCGGTATACCATCGCTTAAAAGAACGTATTGAGGCTCACATCTGCATCTGTTTCACGGCATACGCTATTTACAAAGAACTGGAAAGGTTGCTAAAAATAAATAATATTGATATCTCTGCTGAAAAAGCAATAGAACAAATACGGGAAATCAGACAGTTACAGTACACCTTGCCAAAATCAAAACTGATTAAAACCAAAATACTAAAGCCTACAGAGATACAGGAAGCTCTAATAAATATGAGATTCTAAAACAGGGTGCTGCAATGCACAAAACAGGAGAAGTGACTGATTTTACAAAAGTAAAATGCTGATTTACTAACCTCTGAAAAGGCCAGGCATTTGAAAAAATCTTTCTTTTAAGTAAGACACATAGTTCCTTTATTATAGGTAAAATGCTGAATAATTTTTCAGCATAAGAAACTTTGTATATATAAAAAGTTTAAACGCCGTATCTGAAAAATATAGTAGTTT
>JAYENH010000606.1:0-2352 GCA_034721995.1 Bacteroidota bacterium | reverse complement strand
GCTCCAAAATTCCTGTTGCCGAAGCCGATTCAACAATTGTTTATCCAGCAAAAAAAGCCGATGGCATTGTTGCAAAGATTTCCTTCTGCCGAAAAATGGATAAAAAAACCGGTGAGATAATTGGTGAGGGCCGGATTTTTACAATAATGGAAAATGAGAATGTAAGGGCTTTTATCAATTTTGAAAATATTTTTTTCGATGATAATCGTGATTTATTATTCCATGTCGATTGGATTGGGCCTGATAACAAATCTATATATCAGAAACGAATAAATCTTTCGCCTACCGATTCTACTTCTGAAATATATAGCTCAATATCAATAGATCCAGATATACGGAAAGTCGGAGAATATTTTATACGGCTTTATTATTTCCGCGAACTTATTGCAGAAAAAAAGTTTGAGTTGCTTCCTGAATTTCGGCTTAAAACAGAAAATGGGGAAGCAATATCTGCAAATATCACATTATACCGTTACATCAGCAAAAAAACAGGAAAACGAATTGGTACCGACACAATTTTTACAATTAAAGAAAGAAGGAATGTACGAGCTATTGTAGATATCGAAAATAGTTTTGTGTACAGAAATCCTGAATTACTTTTCCGTGTCGAGTGGATCGATTCAACGGGACAGCCTTTTTATAACAAGCAAATTAGCTTTTTGCCAGACGATTCGGTTTCAACAATTGAAAGTTCTATTTCGATATCGCCCGATAAACGGGAAGCAGGGAAATATGTCTTTCGTGTTTACCTTTTTCAGGAACTGATTGCAGAGAGCAATTTTGAGCTTCTTCCCGAACACCGGCTAACCACAATTAAAGCTAAGAATATAAAGGCTAAAGTGGTACTATACAGTAAAAAAGATAAAGAAACCGGCCAAAGGCATGACGAAGGCAGGGTTTTTACAATAGGGAAAAAAGAGAGGGTACGTGCTTTCATCAATATCGAAAACCGTTCGGAATTCAGCGAAAGCAAATTAACATTCCGCCTCGAATGGATAGGACCAGATGGAAAATCTTTTTACAGGAAGCAAATCGATTTTTTACCAAAAGACAATAAATCAACAATAAATACTTCTATTTCGATTTCACCAAAAAAACGTGAGCCGGGAGAATATTGTTTAAAAGTTTATTTCTTTAATCAGTTGATGTCGGAAAATAAGTTTGAATTACGATGAAGTTTAAAAATTTTAGTTACGGGTTAAACGGATAGGAGAAAATTGTAGTTACTATTTATGAGAAAGATTTTGTAATTTTGCATAGAAACAAAATCGAATAATGGAAGAGTTTAGAGAGAAATATATAAATCCTTTTACGGATTACGGTTTTAAACGATTATTTGGCGAAGAGCCGAATAAAGATTTGTTATTAGACTTTTTAAATGAATTATTGAAGGAAAAGGAAGGTGAAATAGCGGAAATTTCATTTTTACCCAATGCGAAATTGCCAATAACTTTTGGAGATAGAAAAGCAATTTTTGACATTTATTGCAAAAATGCAAAAGGAGAATATTTTATAGTAGAAATGCAAAAGGCCGAGCAGAAATACTTTAAAGACAGAACACTTTTTTATTCAACATTTCCAATCCAGGAACAAGCAAGAAATAAAGGAAAGGATTGGAATTTCAAACTAAAACACGTTTATACAATTGGAATACTCGATTTTGAATTTGAAGAAGATGAAGAGTATCCTGAAAAGTATAAATACGAAGCCAAATTAACCGAGACCGAAACGAAAAAAGTTTTTTATGAGAAATTGACTTATATTTATTTGTCAATGCCCAAATTCAAAAAAACTTTAAATGAATTAGAAACCAAGTTTGATAAATGGCTTTATGTTTTAAAACATCTTGATAAATTCGAGAGAATACCTGATAAGATAAAGGACAAAATTTTTCAGAAACTATTTAAATCAGCTGAACTTGCAAAATTAAGCAAAGAAGAATTGCAACAGTATGAAGCAAGTGTTAACACCTATAGAGATATTAAAAATTCTATTGATACAGCTTTTGAAAAAGGTATTGAAAAAGGTATTGAAAAAGGAGAAAGGAAAAAAGCAATTATATCTGCAAAAACAGGGTTAAAAGAAGGCTATCCGATAAAAATGATTTCAAAAATGACAGGATTAACTGAGGAGGAAATAAATAAATTGAAGGAATAACAAAATAGCCACAAATACGAGAATCTTTTTATTCGTTCATTTGCGGCTATTCCCCAATAACAGATTTCGGCATTTTTCATTTCCCGGTTTACACTTTTTTTAGAAATGTCAATTTTCCTCCTCTGTGAAACTCTCCCGCGAAAAGCGGGACAAGCTGTATAAAACTCTGTGCAACTCTGTGGTTAATAGTTATGT
>JAYENH010000605.1:0-2362 GCA_034721995.1 Bacteroidota bacterium | reverse complement strand
GGGATTTAGGGGGATGTTCTACAAGCAAAATTCCAAAATCTATTACTTTTTTTAGTTAATTGTATTTAATTTTATTGGTTTACCGGGCAACATCCCCCGCCCACCCCCTTGAAAGGGGGACTTTTGTGTCGCTTCGCGACAAATGACCCTTTTTGAGGAACCCCTAATTAGTGTCTGAACGAAAACCCCATAATTTGCATCTTTGACCGATAAATGGGGTTTTCGTTCAGGCACTAATTATAAAACTTTTATTAAAATTTCTTGACATTTTTAAGGTTAATAAGTATAATCTTAACGGTTTGGTTTGCTAATATTCCATATAAAAAAATAAATATTTTTAAATAATACAGGAGAGTATTATGCCATATATTAATTGTATAACTAATATCACTAGTGTCCGGTTACGGACTTTTTAAAACTCTCAAAACGCCCTTATAATGGTCAACTCGATTTAAAAATGTTACTTGACGACTTGAAATTATTTTTGTATAATTTTCACTTTTTGGATAAATCTCAAATAGGTGTTTATTATGTATACAGGAAAAATACTATTTTCTCAAGTCATGGAATTCTTTCCATTATATCGTTTCAACGAATTAGTTCAGCTCTACTATGGCGATTACAAAGTTCAATCATTTCCTTGTTTATCGCAGTTTTATTGTATGGCTTTTGCACAAATTACTGGTCGGGAAAGCCTACGAGATATAGTTACTTGTTTACGTGCAAACCAAAACAAATTATATCATATGGGCATTCGTGGCAATGTAGCACGAAGTACAATTGCCGATGCAAATTCAACCCGAAATTGGAAAATTTATGCCGACCTTGCTTATACATTAATAGCTACTGCCAAACGATTATATGCCAAAGAAGATTTTGGTGTCGAAATTACAAACGCTGTATATGCTTTCGATTCAACGACAATCGACCTTTGTTTATCGCTTTTTCCATGGGCAACTTTTCGCACAACCAAAAGTGCTATCAAGCTACATACCCTATTGGATTTACGAGGAAATATACCAGATCATATATGGATAACCGAAGCCAATATTCACGATGTCAATATGCTAGACGAACTTATTACACTACCCAATGCTATTTACATAATGGATCGAGGATATATAGATTTTGCTCGTCTGTATACAATAAATCTTTCAAAAGCATTCTTTGTTATCCGCCCAAAAAAGCATTTTTCCTATCAGAGGCGTTATTCTCGCCATGTAGACAAATCAACAGGACTTCGGTGCGATCAAACAATTATAACGACTGGAATTCAGTCCTCAAAATCATATCCAGACCCAATCCGTCGCATAAGTTTTTTCGATGTAGAAACAAAAAAACGTCTGATTTTCCTTACCAACAATTTTCAGATGCCAGCACTAAACATAGCCCAACTTTACAAGAAACGATGGGCAGTAGAACTTTTCTTCAAATGGATAAAGCAACATCTTCGTATAAAAGCATTTTATGGTACATCATCAAATGCAGTAAAAACTCAAATATGGATAGCAATTTCAACTTACGTAATTATTGCTATAATGAAAAAACAATTGAATTTAAAAATAAGTCTCTACACAATTCTACAGTTTTTGAGTGTCAGTATTTTCGAGAAAGTCCCGTTAAAACAAGCACTTACGAATTCGAATTACAAAGAACAAGAAGTCAGCAATTGTAAACAGTTGCAATTGTTTGACTTATAACCGGACACTAGTGATAATAAATAAATATATTTTTAAAACAAGTAAAACAAAAAAATTATGAACAATTTTGACAAAGACGGAAAACTTTTAGTGCCTGATAAAGAGTTGCTAAAACACGGAATTATTAAAAGAGAAAATAAAATTCATATAAATCATGCTTTTTGCCCGAAAGGTCATGAGCTGATTGTTGCAAATAACGAAATAATAGATGAATTTCCATCAATAAAACTTTGGTTAAAAGGGGATGCGGGTAACGAAATTATTTTTATTTCGCCGGTTTTAAATAATCTTAGAAGAACCGGTGGAGATATTTTCGGTAAAGGTGATAAACTGCAAATTTGCTGCCCGGAATGTGGTATCCAAATGCCTGTTCTTGGTCCTTGCGAATGTCAATGGAATGGCGAATACGTGATGCTTTCACTTGACAAAGATCCTGAAAATCAAAACGCGGTATGCTTTTGCGATGTATGGGGTTGCCCAAAAGGCGATGTCAGACTTGCTGATGAAGTAATTTCAGAATATATGCGAGGATATCAGATGTGAGGATTTTATGATTGAAATGATTTTAATCCATTACCCTAAATAACGCAGTTGAAATCCAAATGCCTACGTAAGTCGTTTGTTTACTTCGTTCCTCGTTCACTTTTCAATTGTAATCAACG
>JAYENH010000604.1:0-2364 GCA_034721995.1 Bacteroidota bacterium | reverse complement strand
CGAAACAAAAGGGGCCGGGTATAATTTTAAATTCGGTGCAATTATTAAGCCTGCTCAATGGGTACGTTTTGGCGGTGCTATTCATTTTCCGACTTTCTATAAATTGCACGACGATTACTCCGATCACCTCGATGCCAGCCTTACTTTCGATAATGGCCCTGCTGTTTCGGAGGCCGGTGAGTTTGATTACGAACTGACTACTCCATTCAAGGCAATTGGAAGCGCAGCTGTTGTTGTTGGTAAGGTTGCCATATTTAGTTTCGATTATGAATATCTTGATTATACTAAAGCCAGGTTTAGAAATGGTGGAGAGTTTGAATTAGAAAATGGAAGGATACAAGATGTTTATACAGCTGCCCACAATTTGCGTGGTGGCATGGAAATGCGATTTGGCCCAATTTCATTACGTGGTGGATATAGCTATTTTGGAAGTCCGTTTCAATCAGGTGAAATAAACGAGGATGCCGATTATTCAATTTTGAGTGGTGGAATAGGTATAAATAGCAATAGTTTTTATATTGATTTTGCTTATTCACAAATGCTTAATTCCGAGAATTATGTATTGTACTTTGCCCAACAACCTGCAATAAGTAATATTGATTATGGCAGGAACCAGGTAATGGCAACTATTGGATTTCGTTTTTGATTCATGATTAATTATATATATGGAACATCGTGGTAGAATACAAGTACAAGGAAAAAAACTTGAAGTATCAAAATCATGGTCACAAAACGAACCACTTACAAAAAAAGACGGTCTTGAAATGCTTGATGTCCTCAAAAAAAAGATACCAAATAAGGAGGCAACAATTAGAGAACGAGTGTTTAAAAAAGCTTTTCGGTTTATTAAAAATGGCCCATATCAAGTTGTTGATAAAATTATAAGCAAAACATATTTAGTTGCAGATAGCGATCACGAAAGAATTGATATTGAAATAATAAAAGGGATTGCATTTTCGAATGAATAAAACAAAAATTATGAATAATTACCTATTTGAAAGTTTTCTTGATGATAAAGTAGTATATAAAAAGAATGTAACTTTTTGGAATAGTATAATAAAGAGTTTGTTCATACAGGAAAACATCTCTTATTCTGAATATATTTCAACATGTGATGGCTACGGAAATGAATTTTATGACGGTAATCCCATCTGCAATTTTAAAATTGATAATCTGAATAAAGCTGTTAAAATTGTCCAAAATGAACCTGGTGATAGCCAGATAAAATTTTCAGCATGGATAATTGAAACAGAATTGGCAGACAATCAGCTTATTGATGAGCTTGTAATAAATATTGAATTAACACAAGAAACAATTCTTGTTGCGATAGATTTGATTCACGCATGGATATTGAGCGACTTAACAAAATTCCGTATGAAACGATATATCGAAACAATAAACAGCTTGAGGACACAAATTAAAGAAACTCAAAAAGTTGAATTCGCATAAATTATTAACCCATATTTCATAAGTAGTTTAGTTTTGGTTTGTTAGGGCAAAAAGACCTCGGTCGGTTTGCCCTAATTTTTTCACCTTTTTTGAAACAACGGACTATGCAATAAGAATATACATGGCCGTTTATTAATATTGGGTTTTGTTTTATTCCAGGAAGTAATAGTTTTTGTCGAAATAAATTCAGTGTCGAGTGTGATGTCGCATGCAATGCATAATAGGGTAGGGGCTTCGCAGTATTTGATAATATCATCAATTAATTGATTATTTCTGTAAGGGGTTTCGATAAATATTTGTGTTTGATTTTCTTTTTTACTCCTGGCTTCTAATTGTTTAATGGCTTTTGACCTTTCGCGCGGTTTTATAGGTAAATAGCCAACAAAGGCAAAGTTTTGGCCATTCAATCCTGAAGCCATCAGCGATAAAATAATAGAACTTGGACCTACAAGAGGAATTACCTGTATCCCGTTTATATGGCCTATGGCAGCAATATCTGCACCCGGATCGGCAACTCCAGGACATCCGGCTTCTGAAATTACACCAATATCGTTACCTTTATTTGCTGGCTTTATGAATGCCGAAATTTCGTCAGCTTTAGTATGTTTATTAAGGATTTGAAAATTAAGTTCGTCAATGATAATGTCAGTTGAAAGTTTTTTCAGAAAACGGCGCGAAGTACGTTCATTTTCTACAATAAAAAACCGGATTGATTTAACAATGTTTGCAATATCGGCAGGAATTACTCTTTCTATCGATGAATCCCCTAAAGTTGAGGGTATTAAATAAATTTTCCCTTTCATTCTATTTTATGTTTTTTAACCATTCAATGGTTTTTGTGGGGCTTTCCGATTTAAAAATGTAGTTTCCGGCAACAAGGCAGTTAGCTCCTGCTTCGAGAAGTTTCTCTGCATT
>JAYENH010000603.1:0-2367 GCA_034721995.1 Bacteroidota bacterium | reverse complement strand
ATCCTGGATCGAGGATGTAATGGTTTTATGTGCAATTAGGAATTCCCGAAATCCCTGAAATAGTGATTAATGAGTTTATGGCCGGTAATAGTGCAACTATTGCCGATAATTATAATGAATATGAAGACTGGATTGAGATTTACAATAAAGGGAATACTCCGGTTAATGTTGGCAATATGTATATTACTGATGATTTAAGCGACCCGACAAAATATCAAATACCTGATCTATTTCCTGATTCTACAACTATTGCCCCCTATGATTTTCTATTGTTGTGGGCCGATAGCGACATTAACCAGGGGATTTTACATTTGGATTTTAAACTGAAAAATGATGGAGAACAAATAGGTATATTTTATTCGCAATATAGTGCCATTGATACACTTGAATATGGCCAGCAATATACTGACACTTCTTTTGGCCGCTCATACGATGGAAGTAATGCCTGGATTTATTTTCCAGAATCTACACCAGGTTATACCAATAGCCTTTCGATTAATGAAAATCAAACCAGCGAAATTAAATGTTACCCTGTTCCCACTAACGATATTTTGTGCTTCGATCTGCCAGTTGTTAGCCATATTGCGATTCTTTTGTATTCATCAGAAGGAAAACTTGTTTTACAAAAAAGCATTTTCGACAAAACAGGAAGCATCGACATTAGCAGTTTTCCTAATGGTTTGTATTTCCTAAAGATTACTTCCAATGATCGAATTTATTATCAAAAGATTATTAAAAACCAGAATTGATTGAATCTTAATTTGTTGAACTCTTAATTGCTTAAATTATTGAATTAACAGGAAGACAGCAAGCATAAGCCCTGAGACTTTATTTTAAAACTTTCGTTACTGAACCTTGAACCCATTTTTTTTGTATTTTTGTTTGCTAAAATAAAGATGAATTAAAAGATTAAATAATTAATATAAAACTATAAGAAATATGAAATTTGTAATATCCAGCGGTGAATTATTCAAGCACTTACAGGCTATTGGTAAAGTGATTAGCTCAAAAAACACCTTGCCAATACTTGATAATTATCTGTTTCTAATAAATGAAAATGAATTGACCATTACCGCATCCGATCTTGAAACAACCATGATAACGACCATGATGCTGGAAGAACCCGAAGGCAATGGTACTATTGCGCTTGATGCCAAAAGGCTGAACGAAATCTTAAAGGAATTTCCTGAACAACCATTACAATTCGATATTAATACAGATAATTTCAATACAAATATTACATCGGACAAAGGGGTATATTCCATTATGGGACAAAACCCTGAAGAATTTCCCAAACTGCCCGACTTCAATGAAGAGGAATCATTTCGTACAACCATAAGCAGTGATATTGTTAAACAGGGAATTTCGAAGACACTTTTTGCAACTGCCGATGACGAATTACGTCCGGTAATGAATGGTATCTTCGTTGAAATATCAGAAGACAATATTCTTTTTGTTGCATCCGACTCGCATAAACTTGTCAGGTATCGACGCAGCGATTTTTCTTCCGAATCTAATGCTTCGCTTATCTTGCCCAAGAAACCCGCCGCATTGTTGAAAAATATCCTTCCACTGGAAGATACAACACTTGAGTTTGAGTTTGATGACAAAAACGCATTTATTAGCCTGAGTGGTTATAAATTAGTAAGTCGCCTCACTGAAGGAAAGTATCCGAGTTATAATTCGGTAATCCCAACCGATAACCCAAATAAATTAATTATCGACAGGCTTGAATTTTACAATTGTCTTAAACGGGTTACAGTATTTTCGAATCAGGCAAGCTTTCTTGTAAAAGTAGCCGTTTCTAACAATCAAATGGTTATCTCGGCACAGGATATCGACTATTCTATATCGGCAACAGAAACACTACCCTGCCAATACGATGGCGATGAAATGGAATTTGGCTACAAATCAATATTCCTGATCGAGATACTTGCAAATATTTCAACACCTGATGTTATTCTTGAAATGTCGGATCCGTCGAGGGCAAGTTTATTGTTCCCATTCGAAAACGAAAACGAGAATGAAGATGTTTTAATGCTAATAATGCCGATGATGGTAAATTAGAACTTACCAACACAATATTAGTGCAATGGAATTAAAACTCACAAAACCCTTAGCTTTTTTCGATCTTGAAACTACAGGGATAAATATTGTATCCGATAGAATAGTTGAAATATCAATACTAAAAGTTCATCCAAACGGAAATCAGGAAACTAAAACATATAAGGTAAATCCAACAATCCCAATTCCTGAAAAGGTATCGAAAATACATGGGATTTATGATAAGGATGTAGTCGATAAACCAACATTCAAAGACCTTGCCCGCGAAATTGCAGATTTTATGGAAGGCTGCGATCTGGCCGG
>JAYENH010000602.1:0-2369 GCA_034721995.1 Bacteroidota bacterium | reverse complement strand
GCCAAAAATCCCGAATTTCCCTTTTCCTGTAAGAACATCTTTGCGCCCCATCAACGAGCACTGACGGCTAACATGTGCCATTTTGTAATCGGCCAATACTTCGTTTTTGAAATCATCAAACGAAATATCTTTATCTTTTTTTATTGTCATCTCTTTTTATTTATAAAGTCATTGTTACAAAGTTAATAAGATAGTTGATCTTATTGGGATTTAACATGCAGGAAATTGCTTTTGTTCAAAAGGATTATTTTGTTTTATAATAGTTTGAAACAATTGTTAATTTTGGAGGGAATTAAAATCATGTGAATTAAAATAAATCATTATAGATGAGTGAAGACCATAAGAAACAACTTGAGCAACAACTTTGGAATATTGCTAACGAGTTGAGAGGGAAAATGAATGCTGATGAATTCCGGGATTACATACTCGGATTTATTTTTTATAAGTACTTGGCTGAAAAAATGGAAATGTATGCAAACACCATTTTGAAACCAGACGGAATAAAATACAAAGAGATAAAAGAAAATTCAGAACAAGGTCAAGAATATATTGAAGCCATAAAAGAGGAATCACTTGAAAAATTGGGTTACTTCTTGAAACCATCTGAATTATTTAGTGAACTTGCTAAAAGAGGGAACGGAAACAACGACACAGAAAGCCTGTCTGCCGAACAGGCAGGCAATTTCATTTTAGAGGATTTGCAAGAAATCCTGAACAATATCCAACTTTCGACAATGGGAACGGAAAGTGAAGAAGATTTTGACAATCTTTTTGAGGATATGGATTTGAACAGTACCAAACTTGGAAAAACAACAGATGCAAGAAACAAACTAATTGCAAAAGTACTTTCGCATCTCGATAAAATAGACTTTCAATTAGATGTACAGACACACAGCCTTGCGTCTCAACGAGAACAGAATGAGTCTCAGCGAGATGTTTTAGGCGATGCCTACGAATATCTGATTGGACAGTTTGCCAGCGGAGCAGGGAAAAAAGCAGGAGAATTTTATACACCGCAACAGGTAAGTATGGTTTTAGCAAAGTTGGTAACAACAGGAAAAACGAAACTAAAATCGGTTTACGACCCAACTTGTGGTTCTGGTTCATTGCTTTTGCGTGTTGCCAAAGAAGTGGAAGAAGTAAGCAACTTTTACGGACAAGAACTCAACCGAACAACCTATAACCTGGCTCGAATGAATATGATTTTGCACGATGTGCATTACCGGAAATTCGATATAAAACAAGAAGATACTTTAGAACATCCTCAACATATCGAATACCAATTTGAAGCAATTGTAGCAAATCCTCCATTTTCGGCACAATGGAGTGCAAACCCATTGTTTACAAGCGACGACCGTTTTAGCCAATACGGAAAGTTAGCACCAAAAAGTAAAGCCGATTACGCTTTTGCACAACACATGATTCACCATTTGGCGGAAAATGGAACTATGGCAATTGTTTTGCCGCACGGTGCTTTGTTCAGGAGCGGGGCAGAACAAATTATTCGCAGGTATTTGATCGAAGACCGCAATTACCTTGATGCTATTGTTGGTTTGCCTGCCAATTTATTTTACGGAACAAGTATTCCCACTTGTATTATGGTTTTTAAAAAATGCAGGGAAAACCCCGAAAATGTGCTTTTCATCGACAGCAGTAAACATTTCGAGAGAGGCACACAAAACATTTTACGAGCCACCGACCTTGAAAAAATTATTGCAACTTACAGAGAAAGAATAGAGGTTGAAAAATACTCATATCTCGCACCGCTTTCAGAAATACACGAAAACGAATACAATCTAAATATTCCAAGATATGTAAACACTTTTGAGGAAGAAGAGCCTGTTAATATTGTAAAAGTTTCTGAAAAACTCAAAATTCTTGAAAACAAAATGAGCGATACAGACAAAGAACTAATTACACTTTGTAAAGAACTAAATGTTGACACGCCTTTTTAATTTTGAAATATGGACAATTAGCACAATAAGATATTATGAGTAAAAAAAACAGAAAAATAGAGATACAAGGCAAAGAGATTGTAATAGTTCAATCAAATAAAGAGGATTATATTTCAATAACCGATATAGCAAAATATAAAAACCCTGAAACCACAGGACTTGTCATCTCTCATTGGTTAAGAACACGATACACTATTGAGTTTATGGGCTTTTGGGAACAAATGCACAATCCCAATTTTAATATTACCGAATTCGGTAACATTAAAAACCAATCTGGTTCAAACAGTTTTGTATTAACTGTAAAGCAGTGGGTAGAGAGAACAAGTGCAACTGGTATTATATCAAAAGCAGGAAGATATGGCGGAACTTATGCGCATAAAGATATTGCTTTTGAATTTGCATCATGGATTTCTG
>JAYENH010000601.1:0-2369 GCA_034721995.1 Bacteroidota bacterium | reverse complement strand
CGGCGATGTCCTCACAGGGGTGATACTAGCCTTATACGGACAACATTATTCATCGTTCGATGCAGCTGTGCTTGGAGTATTCCTCCATGGCCTTGCTGCCGATCTTGCAATAAAGGAAACCGGCGAAGAAGCCCTGCTTTCGTCCGATATTATTAATTATCTTGGAAAAGCTTTTACAGCCCTGAAAAAAATGTAGGAAGGCAATTGGCAGTTTACAGTTTCTGTTTAACAGCAATATTACAATCAATTACAATCAATTACAATGAATTACCAAAATATTTTGAGAAGCTTTATGAATAGCAAAAAGATTTTTATTTATTTATCAATAATAAGTATAATTTTTATTTCGTCTTGTAGCAACTACAGGATTTATAATTTAAAAGAGGCTAAAGATATTGAAATCGAAAACCATGGATTAATCTATGCCCTTCCGAAAACAGTTTTGCGGGTTGAAGTTGAGGCTACACAAACTGAGTTCAAACCAGGCCCTTATGCTTCGTATGCAAGTAAATATCTTGGTATTTCAAATGTGCCTAAAAAAGATAGTATTGCCTGGTTTATTTCCGATGTACAGATTAGTACTTATCCCGAGCCTGATCCTAATCAATATTATTATATCGAAACCAATAGATTTAATCAAACCGATTTGCTTACCCTGACTGAGACCGGCCTGATTGTTTCACTGGAAGGTGAAGCAGGAAAACCTGCTTCCGGATCGAAAACCGATTTATTCCTGAACCAGGTTTTTAACCAGCCAATTGAACTTACACAATTGCCTGTAATGGATGCCCAAACCGAACGGATCGACACAACGTATCGGACAATTATTACTGATACTTCTTTTTTACGGATACCCGTATTACGCAAACAACAGGTTAATAAATCGCTCGAAGAAAAAGCCGAAGAAATTGCCAACTTAATCCTCGAATTACGTGAAGAAAAAATCGCTTTGTTAATTGGCGATATTAATGAATTTCCCGATGGCAAAGCCCTGGAAATCATCATCAACGAGTTTGAAAAAATGGAAAAACAATATTTGCCCCTTTTTACCGGCACGCGTACCGAGCAGGTGTTAAGTGCAGTTTATGAGTTTACCCCGACAATCAATAATCAGGGAAGTAAAAACATCTTGTTACGGTTTTCGCCCCATAAAGGTATTTTGTCTAATACCGACCTGAGTGGTAATCCTGTAATGGTTGAGGTAATAAATCGGGATTTTACAAGAACATTTGATGATTTTAAAATACATAAAGATACCCTTGTAGAAGAAAGTAAAGGTTTGGTGTATAGAGTCCCAGACGAGGCCATTGTGCGTGTTGTAAATGGCTCGAAGGTAATTGCTACAAAAAAAACAAGTATTGCACAATATGGAAAGATTAACATTCTTCCAAAAAGGCTTATCTCAAAAAAAGGTATTAAAATAGATTTTTATCCTGAAACCGGTGGTATAAAATCAATCCGAAAATCAGAATAGAAAAAGTTGAATTGTTGAATTGTTGCCGGGAACTGCTGGCTGCGGATTGCCGACTACGGACTGTTAACTGCCGACTCAGGAAACCGACAGGGTAAAAGAAAAACGGTTTCCCTTTCCTGATTATTCAATTTTACTTTGGAATGTTTGTCTAAAGGCTTCCCATTTTTCCGTTTTGTATTTGTTATCGCCAATATAAAAAAGTATAGGTTCAATCCCTGAAGGCAACATATAGCCATTTACTTTATTAATTACTTGCGATTTTTCATCTAAATAAACCATCGTGGGATAAAACATTTTTCCGTTTAATAGCGCAATTGGTAATTGGTGAGGATAGTTTGGCTCTTTCAGTTCGTTAATAAAAACCCGTTCACCAACTTTTATGGTATCGGAACTTTCGGCTTCAAGTTTTACGGCATAAAAATTTTCGTTAATATATTTGGCTATTACTGGGTTTGTCAAGGTTAACTTATTCATTACTTCCGAACCGCGGTTGAATTTTGAGTAGATATTGATCATTATTTTTCGAGGTTCAATTTGATTTAGCGCGAGGGCTTCATCAAAACTAAGCCAATTTATTTTTTCGTCGGGCGATTTTTTATCGCGAAACACTTTGGCAAAAGCGAGTTTGAAATCATCGTAAGGTGCCGATCGGTGTATGCGTTCGACAAAATAAACTAAAAGTGGTTCTATTTTATCGGGGGTCAAATACCCTGGTACGGGATTTATCTTAAATTGGTCGTCGATGTAAACTATTGAAGGATATGACATTTTGCCGCGCAACAATTGTATGGCAAGTTCGTGGGTAGGCCGTCTACCTTCGCCCTTGTTCACATAAGTTTTGCCTTTGTAGACTACGGTATCTTTTCGTTCTGCATCGAATTTTACAGGATAAAAA
>JAYENH010000600.1:0-2370 GCA_034721995.1 Bacteroidota bacterium | reverse complement strand
GGAACATTTATTATTATACCGGAGGCTTTGCCCAAAAACAATCGAAGAATAAATTTTGGGACAATAAAAAAAGATGGTCTTTTTAGTGCTTTGCCCAATGCCTTGGAAAACTCTTTATTGTTAATGGTCTCAGGTGCAGTTAAATTGAATACCCCACTCATAGTTTTATTTTCGATAAACAAAAGAATTGCCTTTTTTAAATCATCAATATGAATAAATGAAAAAGCTTGCCTTCCGTTGCCAATTCTGCCGCCCAAGCCAATTTTATATGGACGCACCATTTTTGGGAAGGCACCACCATTATTCGATAAAACTACCCCTAAACGCATGATAATTGTTCGTACATTGTGAAGACCGGAAAATTGCAAGCTGCTCATTTCCCAATCCTGTACAAGTTTTCCGGCAAAATCATTTGCAAACTGCTCGCTTTGTTCTGTATGATATTCATCGTTGTTATTATAAATACCAATTGCCGAAGCTGCAAGATACAAGCTTGGCCGATGTTTTAAAAGCTTAAAAGCAGTAAATATTTTGTCGGTTGTATCTATGCGACTTTTGTATAGTTTCTTTTTGTAAGCACTTGTCCATCTTTTTATAATAGGCGCACCCGCCAGGTTAATCAAAACATCGGCATCGCGGAAAAGTTCCTTAAAATCATGTATGTTTAACTTAAAATACTTTCTGTCAACCGGAACTACTTCATGCCCCAAAGAAGCAAACATTGCTTTCAATTCGCTACCAATCAAGCCACTTGCACCAACTATTACAATCCTCATTATTATTGTTAAATGTATTGAAAAAATAAAGCGCAAAAATATTAAAACTATATCTTTGACGCAGATTAAATTTCAATATAAAAAAATGAAAAAATGAAAAACATATTTCCCTTACTTCTTTTTGCGATTGTATTGGCCTCGTGTACAAAAGAGGAAACAAACAATCCCGACAATAACAACAACGACACAACTACTCTGGCTCCTATTCCTGATTTTTCTTATACGCTTCTGGGCAACTATCCCCCTGTCGAAGTTACGTTTACGAATAAGTCGCTGCTGGCTTCTTCGTTCAATTGGGAATTTGGCGATGGAACTACATCGACCGAAAAAAACCCTACCCATCTTTATAGTTACGCCGGTAGTTTTTTTGTTAAGCTTACGGCCTACAACAACGATACATCAAAGTCGAAATCGAAAACTGTTATTATTCCTGAAATACCCACAAAATTATTTCTAAAGGAATTGTTATTGGATACCCTGCCATTTACCGATTTTTATAATTTACCCTGGGATTCTAATAGTGGCCCCGATGTATTCTTTCGGATTGAAACGCCCGCTTATGTTATGATTTATAAATCTGACAATATCAACAATATCGAAGAAACAGACCTGCCTGTATCCTGGACATATAACGATACGCCCATCGAGATTGCCGACATTGGAGACAATTTCCAGTTTGTTTTTAGCGAAGATGACGGGGGCAGTTATATGGCCATTGAAACACCCACAGTTTTCAACTTTTCAAATTTTTCTGATTATCCCGAAACTGTACAACTGATATCGCCCAATGGCAAGTTAGAATTTACCCTCAAACTTGAATGGCAATAAACATTTTACATTGATGATTGATTAATGTGTATTTTACATTTTCCATTGAAACTACAAATTACAGAAATTAATATTCGTACATTTGTGGCAATTTTATTTGCTTTTCAATAATCAAAATTTGTAACTTTGCGCCATTATGATGATAGAAGTTGTAAAATCGAAAATTCACAAGGTAAGTGTTACCGATGCCAATTTACAATATGTTGGTAGTATTACTATTGATGAAGATTTAATGGATGCCTCAAACATTATCGAAAACGAAAAAGTTCAGGTGGTAAACATTAACAATGGCGAACGCTTAGAGACCTATGTAATAAAAGGCGAACGCGGCAGTGGCATGATTTGCATGAATGGCCCGGCTGCTCGCAAAGCAGAACTTGGTGATGTAATTATTATAATCGCCTATGCTACCCTTGATTTTGAAGAAGCCAAACAGTTTAAGCCTAAATTGATTTTTCCCGATACTGCAACAAATAAATTGGTGGGGTAGTCTGCTTGTACAACAAATTTTCCAAACTTTTAAAGGCTAAATCTTATCCGAAGCTATCGGATTTGAGGTGCTGTTTTTTGAGCAACAGAACTCCTGACCTATCGTAAACTAAATTGTCGCATAAACCAGTTGTTATTATTTTGTCAGTAATGAAAAAAACAGCCCCATCGTAAACAAATATTTCCACGAGATTTCCGTACCATATATTTATAATTACCACAAAATTAAATATATAAATAAATCGATCAAAAAGAAACAGGAAAATACAAATGACCC
>JAYENH010000599.1:0-2380 GCA_034721995.1 Bacteroidota bacterium | reverse complement strand
CCAACACCGGTTATTAATCCTGAACCAACACAAAGCACGACCTTCTTTCTTACTGTTTACGATCATTTATACGATACCCTCGGTAATGAAATAACCATTTCGAATTTTCCATATTATAATGCTTGTGAGCCGGTAGTTTCGCAGTATTTCGAAACCCTGCCTACCGATGCTACTATTCTTACATATCCAACATATATTTGTGAAACAAATCCTCCAATTCAATTAATACCATTAAATTATGGTGGAACATGGTCATCACCTACTTGTGGTTCTTATCCTAACGGATGTATTACAAATGGAGGCTTCTTCTTTCCAAACCTTGCTTTGCTTGGCGATAATCTTATTACTTATGAATTCTCCGGCGTTTGTGCCGACCAGCAAACGGTTATCATCAATGTAGTAGATGCACCTGTTGTATCTAATATCCAGGAGCATTGTAATGCAACCAACACGCATTTTTATGTTACTTTTACTGTTATTGGCGGGAATCCGGGTGCATACAGTTTCTTAAATGCTTCTGATAGTTCACTGGCTGGTGGCAGTATTTTCGGTTCGACCTGGACTGGCCCATGGCTTCCTTCTACATCGAATTATAGCTATATTGTTACCGATAATAACGATTGTGATCCATCAATAGTAACCGGCTACCTTAATTGTCAGTGCACATCAGATGCAGGTGTTATGTCTACATCACAATTAGAGCTCTGTGCCTTCGATCAGGTAGTTGTGGAAGTACAGACCGACGCTCAAAATAACCCAACTTACAATCTTGACGGGAACGATGGATTTGAATATTTTCTCCACGATAATCAATTTAGTTTTCTGGGCAATGTTATAAATCATAACACTACAGGTATTTTCTTGTTCCAGCCACCAATGGTGTATGGGCAAACATATTATATCTCGCATGTAGTTGGCAATAATATCGGAACACCCACCGATCATGTGGTCGATATTACCGACAATTGTTTATCAGTTTCGCAAGGGACACCGGTTACCTGGTCCGAATTTCCAACCTCCAATGCTGGTCTCGACGATTTTATTTGTGGAAACACAATTCAATTAGATGCCGACACAGCAGCTATTGGAATAGGTACATGGAGTTGTATGACTGCTACAGGTACAATCTATGGTCCTAATTTCAACGATCCTAAAGTTACGGTAACAGTTCCATACTTCGATACAAACCAGTATGGTTGTTTAATGAATACCGACTATACTTTTCGCTGGACTGTTGTAAACGGGCCATGCGAAATGTTTGACGATGTTACAATTACATTTAAACCAGTACCTGTAGCTTTTGCCGGAAACGATTATACAATATGTGGAATGGATGCTGTATTGCAGGCCGAGTGGAGTAATCTGTGCGGCCCAATTGGCTCAAGTGTGGGCGAATGGTTTGGCCCTGGTGCAATTTTACAGATATTATCTTCGGTAACGGATGTAACTGTATTTAGTGCGGGGACCTACACATGGATATGGCGCGAAACCAACGGTGAATGTTTGGACGAGGATTTTGTTTCTATCACTTTTATAGAGCAACTTGTTGTTGATGCCGGCCAAAACGACACGGTTTATGGAAATACTTACAACCTGAATGCAATATCGACAATGGGAGTTGGACTGTGGGAAGGGCCACCAAATTGCATTTTTAGCGACCCGACCTTACCTCAATGTACAGCCCAGATCGACTTCTTTGGCATGAGCGGAGTTACGGCCATTTTTACCTGGACCGAGCAAAACCTTTTCAGCTCAGCTTCCGATGATGTAACTATTGTTTTCATTAATACTAATTCAATAATAACTTCTGGGTTTAACGTATCGGGATTCCAACTATACCAAAACGTTCCAAACCCTTTCGCAAACGAAACCACAATTTCTTTCTATCTGCCAAAAGATTATGAGGTTGATTTGGAAATTTTTAATTTGATTGGCAAACGGCTTATTGTTTTGTTATCAGAAAAAATGACAAAAGGCAAACACAGCATTACTTTCAACAGCAAAAACCTACCAGCCGGAATATATTATTATCGCTTAAAAACAGAGGAATTTGAGGAGACCCAAAAAATGGTATTGATGAGAAAATAGCTTGATGAAACAGATTGCCAGTGCTGTCAAATGCGAGATTGAGGCTATTTCAACAACGAAGAAACAGATTGATAAAGTTCGGGATTTGGCTACAGGTCAAGCCCCAAATAAAAGAATTACCGATCATCAAAACCACAGATAATATATAGACAAGCTATGCCTTGTCTCTGAAAATATTGACATACAATAAATTCAGATCACCAACAAAATATACTGCGAGTGCGCATTTTTCATTTATCAGTTTCGCTTTTTTTTGAAATGACAGTTTTCCTCCTCTGAGAGCCACGGTGTA
>JAYENH010000598.1:0-2381 GCA_034721995.1 Bacteroidota bacterium | reverse complement strand
CCAAAATCCATTGGAAGTATCGCCGGTTAATTCTTCTGAAAAAAGAGTTAAGTCTTCGTATAAAGAAAGCTTGTACCAACCAAAACGTGTAGTAATTGTATCAACAGTGCTATCGTTAATGCTTGATATTAAAGAATCGTGTATCGGAAGTTCAATTGCAAATATGGTATCGGGATTGAAGTAATGAAATCTGTGGGCTTGCCAGTTTCCAAGAATTTCATCTTTTGGGAAATCTTCGCTACAGGCAACAAAAAAATAAAGGACTATACTTATCGTCAGTAATAATAATAATGGTTTCTTTTTCATTTTTTCATGTTTTCAATTCAGGGAATTATTAATCTATCATAGCCGACAAATTTAATCTGAATATTCAACAAAAAAAATATTTTTCCTTTATCTATATTTCCTGGCATTTAATATAAGGCACTTTCTATACATTTGCTGCTGCCAAAACAACAAAAACTGTTTTTGCTATAATTCTAAGATCGGTTAAGGGGGTCATTTTGTTGACATAAGAGTTGTCAAGGATAATGCGATCGGTATCGGAAAAAGATTCTTTCTGTTGTTTTGTTACCTGCCATAAACCTGTAATGCCACCTGGAGCGTAAAACCGTTCAAAATTGTTTTCTTCAATCAGTTTTTGAGCTTCATTTATTGGAATAGGCCGGTTTCCCACAATCGACATATCGCCACGCAATACATTTATCAGTTGTGGTAATTCATCAAGACTGGTACGACGGATGAATTTTCCGACAACAGTAATCCTTGGATCGTTTTTTATTTTGATAAAAACAGACTGCTGATTGCCGCTTTTATTATAATGATTATTTGATTTTGCCAGGTCGAGGAATGTATCATCGGCATTGGCATACATCGAGCGAAATTTAATTAACGAAAAAATCGAGTATCCAGCCCCGACACGTTTGCTGATATAAAATACCGATCCCCGCGATTCATACTGTTGTGCTACTATTATCAGAAGAAATGCAGGGAGGAAAATAATCAACAGTAACACTGCAAAAATTACATCAAAAGCTCGTTTCCAAGAAGGTGTAACAATACTTATTTTTCTTCCTTCAGCTAAAATCTGACTTGCATCCATAATTGAATAAAATTTGAAATCTTTATTAA
Organism: Bacteroidota bacterium; assembly: GCA_034721995.1. Classification (GTDB taxonomy): domain Bacteria; phylum Bacteroidota; class Bacteroidia; order Bacteroidales; family M50B96; genus JAIOYV01. The sequence goes on along the minus strand of JAYENH010000598.1, from coordinate 1,250 downwards.
ATAAGTTGAAGTCAGATAAACGGAAAAAGATTGGAAAGGTTTCCTATTCTTCCACTTTCCGCACAGCATCGATCACAGTACCATCAACCCATTTGATGGCTGCCACGATATCGTCGCCGAGTTTTGGTTTTTTGGGAATGCCACAAATTCTATCGGCTTCGGCTTTTAGTTCCTGAATAGTTTTTATTGGAAGATTTGAGCCTTTTGCTTTTTCAATCAAGTCGGTGCGGAGCGGATTAATGGCGATGCCACGTTCAGTTACAATAACATCAATCAATTCGCCGGGGCCACAAAGGGTAGTAACTTCATCAATTATTACCGGAATACGGTCGCGAAATAAAGGAACAGGGATTATTACCGTTTTTGAGAACAGGCAATTTTGCCATCCACCAATTCCGTGCAACAACAGGCCATCGGAATGGGTAACAACATTTGCATTAAAATTTAGATCGACCTCGGTTGCCCCAAGAATTGCCACATCGACCATAGAAGCAAAATTACCTTTTCCATGATAGTTATAGCTTGTAAACGGGCTTGTCCAGACATGTCCGGGGTTTTCGGCCATTGAGCGAACACCTTCCAAATCGAAAGTTTGTCCGTCGAGAATGTATTCTACCAAGCCCTCTTCGAGCATCGAAACCAAATATTTGTTACTGCCGCCCCGTGCAAAACGTGCCTTGATGTCTTTTTCCTTCATTATTTTTTTGAAGTATTCGCCAACAGCGAGAGATGTTCCCCCTGCCCCACTTTGGAAACTAAAGCCATCGCGGATAATACCGGTTGCATCACAAAACTGAGCTGTCATTTCGGCAAGTAGCAAGCGATCGGGGCTTTTTGTAATTTGGGTAGTACCTGAAATGATTTTTTCAGGTATCCCGATTTTATCCATTTTTACGGTAAAATCGACATGGTTTCCCTGAATTTGCCAAGGCACACAAGGAAATGGTACCATATTATCGGTTGCCACAATTACTTTGTCGGCATATTCCGAATCGGCCAGGGCAAAACCCAACAAGCCACTTGCCGATTGACCGTAAAGGCCATTTGCATTTCCGAAAGGATCGGCACAGGCTGCACCAATTATTGAGATGTCAATTTTTACATCACCATCCTGAACCGATTGGTAACGTCCGCCATGCGAGCGAAGAATAGCTGTCTTGCTCATTTTTCCATGCGAACAGAAACGACCCAATGCACCATTCATGCTACCTTCGATATGCGAAATTGTACCATCTTCGAGATATTGGATT
>JAYENH010000597.1:0-10314 GCA_034721995.1 Bacteroidota bacterium | reverse complement strand
TTAAAATCAAGTTTAAAAAAACTTGTTAGCAGCCTTTAGTCTGAATTTTGTAAAAAAATAAAAAGCCTTCCAAAACCGGAAGGCTTTTTTTTTGTTTTTTATCAAGCAAAATATTATATCTTTGAGTGTGTTACCAAAACTTATAAAACAATGAAAAACAATTTGACTAATAATTATTCAAGAAACATTTATGTATTGGTATTAATAAGTTTTTTTCTGATTGTTTCGGCATGTAATCAGAAAAAAGTAAAAGTTGTTGATGAAGAAAAAATTATAACAACCAAGCCTGTCTTGCCCGATTGGGCAAAAAACAGTTCTATATACGAAGTTAATATCAGGCAATATACGCCTGAAGGAACATTCAATGCCTTCGCAAACCATCTTCCACGCTTAAAAGAACTGGGAGCCGATATTTTATGGTTGATGCCGGTTTTTCCTGTTGGCGAAAAAAACCGGAAAGGCACGCTCGGCAGCTATTATTCGGTTAAAGATTATAAAAAAATAAATCCTGAATTTGGTACAAGAGAAGACTTCAAGGCACTAATCGATAAAATTCATTCAATGGGGATGTATGTAATTCTCGACTGGGTTGCCAATCATACTGCATGGGACAATTCCCTTATTAGCGAGCATCCCGATTGGTACACACACGACACGACCGGAACAATTATTAGCCCTGTTGAGGACTGGAGCGATGTTGCCGACCTGAATTACGAAAATCGGGATTTAAGAAACTACATGAGCGATGCACTTGTTTATTGGGTTGAAGAGCTAAACGTAGATGGTTATAGATGCGATGTGGCAGGCATGGTCCCTGTTGATTTTTGGGACAAGGCACGAACCAAACTCGATGAAATTAAACCTGTTTTTATGTTAGCCGAATGGGAAGACCCGATATTGTTGGAAAAAGCCTTTAACATGGATTATGCCTGGGATTTCCATCATATTATGAATGAAATTGCCAAGGGTGAAAAAAATGTAGACGCTATCGACAACTATTTTATCAAACCAAAAAAAGATTATCCTCCTTATTCCATTCGAATGAACTTTGTATCGAACCACGACGAGAATTCGTGGAATGGTACAGTTTGGGAACGCATGGGCGATGCAGCTGAAGCAATGGTAGTGTTATCGGCAACTGTTCCCGGAATGCCCTTGATTTATAGTGGACAGGAAGCTGGTATCAATAAAAGACTTTCGTTTTTCGAAAAAGACGAAATTGAATGGAAAGAGCAAGAAATGGGCAGCATTTATAAAACTCTTTTCGATTTAAAGAAAAAAAACAAAGCACTTTGGAACGGTGAATTTGGAGGAGAATTAAAACGGATTGGCACTACCAATGATTCGGGGATATTTGCCTTTTTGCGCGAAAAAGAGGAGCATAAAGTTTTTGTGGTTTTAAACCTGACAGACGAAACACAAAAATTTACTTTCAACGAAAAATGCTATTGCGATAAATATACCGATGTTTTCACCGGAAAGAGCTTTGAGATTATCGATGAAATTGGAATGTCGTTGGAGCCATGGGAATATTCAGTATGTGAGAAGCATTAGAAAAAATTTCTGTAGGAATAGAGCTACTTTTCTATAATCTTAATTTATTCAGACTATTGGCAAGTAAATTTATCGGATAAGTAAATTCGGTATCCTGAAAAAACTCAGTATGGATAAAGGGAAATCTAATTTCGGTATCTGCCTGGCATGATTTACTTGATGTTGTTTTATTGAAGAAAAACTATGGTTGTTGGAATTTTTTAATATAAAATTGGATTTTACCGTAAAACTATAATTGGCAAAATGTCCATCAGATTTTTTAACCACCTGAAATTTCATTGCATCAAGTTCTTGCAATACAGGTTTATCACAATTTACATTGTTAGTATCACTTTCGCTAAATGAGGCGAAAATAAATATTGTAATAATAGAAATCGGAAATAAAACACGGTAAATGAATATTCCCGAATCATGTTGATGAATTTGAAATTTATGTTTTTTCATAATTGATTATTCATTCATGAAATAAATTGATAATGAGGATAAGTATCAATAAGATGAAAAGGTAACCTCTGAAATGAAAAATATAGAAATCTATTGATAAAGATATATTTCTATAAGCATTCGGATGTCTGTTTTTCAATAAAAGAATATTTGCAAAACCAAATATTTTTTAGATTTTTGAAACCCTAAGCACAGAATCCCGATTCGTTTTGCAATTGCAGACTTTACTTAAGCTTCTAAGTCTGACCCTTGAGCTTTTTAATCCCGCCTTACCTCATCAAATTAATTGTTCCTTGTATTAGGCGTGTTTTGTTATCCCAGAACTCTACTTTTACCATGTACACATAAGTATCGATGGGTTGAAGCATGCCTTTGTATGTGCCATCCCAGCCCTGCTTAATATCGTCGGTATGAAAAACTTTTTCGCCCCAGCGGTTGAAGATTTTAAATTCGAGTATTTGTTTTATTCCCCAGCCTTCTGCATAAACTATATCGTTGTTGCCATCGCCGTTTGGAGTAAACAGGTCGGGAATATCAACAGAAAATATCCAATCAACATTGATAAACAAAGAATCCTCAACAATATAACAGATTTCACCATTTGCCGTAGCCGTCATTGTTACATAGTACATTGTGTCGTGCATGGGTTGAAAACCGGGGCTGTAACAGCTTGGGCAACTAAGGTTGTCGGGGGGTGTCCACGAATATTCGACATTATATAAAGGATTGCCACTCAAATCTAAAATATCTCCTACCACAATTGTTGTATCCGACAAATCTAAAGCAGGCATGGTTTGTACAAAAACATAAACTAATTCTTCGTTTTCGCACAATTTTTCGTCAGTAATATGTATGTTATATTCAAAAGAGTATGGCGGAGTAGCCACCGGATTGGGGATGTTTACATCGCTGAGATAATCGGCCGGCGACCATTGGTAGGTAATCCCACCCGATGCATCTAACTGTACACTGTCGCCATAACAAATTTCGCTGTAGGTTTCGGTATAAATTGTTGGTGCAGGATACACCCATATTGTATCGGTATAAGTAACAGTACAACTATATTCTGTATTGCCAACTAAGTGCGATACTTCGTAAATTCCGGGATCGCTGAAAGTATGGGTTGCATTTTGATGAGGGCTTACATTTCCATCGCCAAAATCCCAGTACCACGAATTCCCTCCTATCGACTCGTCGATAAAATCAACAGTAATAGAATAACATGATGCAGTATCTTCATCGTTTGGCCCTCGCAGGAAATTTGCCCTGACTTCGTAAATCTGCAATATTTCGGAATCGGTGTACGGGCACTCGCCATTTGCATAATGTAACCAAACTGTTAAGGAATTAGCAGCTGATGCAATATTATATTCATGATTGCTGATTAATGAATTTCCTGATGTCCCATCGCCGTAATCAATAAAGAAACTTTCTACATTGTTTGTGTCGTTAACTGTGATTTGAATCGTTTCGCCGAGGCAAATTTTATCGTCGCTCAATTGCAGGTCGGCATAAGCGTAAATTACTTCGAACCAAATTGTATCAGGACGAAATACCGGACAGGCATTAGTATAAATCGAAAGGCTGACGGGATAATTCCCCGATTCGTTAAATACCCAGTTTGGCGCATGTTCGTAAGAGATTGGGCCATTCCCAAAATCCCATAAATACGTATAAGCATCGTGCATATATGCAGCCGTATCGGGAATGGTAAAAAATGAATCGACTATAACCGGGGCACAGTGGTTCCCATTGCAATCAACATCAATTATACATGTGGGATCTTGTACGATAATGAAATTATCAAAAATTGTATCGGACATACAGCCACCATCGTTTACCGTAAGGCCTATGTTAAACAATCCTGCTTGCGAATATAAATGCCAGGGGCCTGTTTCGGTCGATGTATTTCCATCGTCAAAATCCCATATAAATTGAGGATTCGATCCGTAGAAAACAGATTCGTTATTAAAATATACTGTATCGCCAAGACATACAAATTTGTCGTCGGCCGTAAAATCGGGGATAGGTGTTGATGCTAATATCTCGACAATTGTTGTTCCTGTGCAGCCAACAGTATCAGTAATCGTAAAACTTAATATGTAAGTACTGTCGTTGTAATAAGTAATTGAGCCTGGTGGGTTTTGAAGATACGATGTGTCGCCCTGGCCAAATATCCATTGCCAGGCTACCAAAGTTGTATCGGCCTGGGTGTTGTCGGTAAAAGTACAGGTTATTGGTGTACATCCCGAAGGTGGTGTTATTATTGGCTCAGGTACGGGATGAAGTACTCTTACACGATGCCTGACAGAATCCTGACATTCATTTTGGTCTTCAACAAAAAGGCTTACCCAATACTCGCCGGCCTGGGTAAAAGAATGAGATATTGTGTCGCTTGTTATTGTATCAGGAAAACTATTTCCGTTGAATGAATAAGTTTCACCATCATCAAAATTCCAGATATAATATCCAAATGTTCCACCACCGTACTGAGTTTGATGAAAGAAATCCGATGAGTCGGGTGTGAACAGTACGTTATAACCATGGCACACGAGAGAGGAATCCATAGAGAATTTGGCCAGCGGTTTATTTACAAACATTGGGATTTGGTGTATGAACTGACAACCGTTTGTGTCGTTTTCCAATATTAAATGTGCAAATGTATCGTTATTTGCTGCGTATAAATAATCGGTAACAATATTTATTGAATCGAAGTTGCCATCGCCAAAATCCCAATAAAAACTTGTGGCATCCATAATTGTATCAACTATTTCGTTATTGGGTGAAAAATGATAGAGGTATGGTTGGTCGCAATCGAACTCTGATTCGCCATAACCAATTGGCCCCAGAACATAAAAAAGACTATCGACAAAAGTGTCTGAAACACACATATTATGCACCGATATTAAATTAAGATCGAACCATCCCAGATATAAAGGGCTCATAATAACAGTACTGTTTTGATAATCGTACGAATTACCGGCACTAAACTCCCACTTGGTGTAATCGATTATACTACTGGGCTGAGAAAGGTCTAACAATAATACTGTATCGGAGGCACAGATTGAATCGTCGGTCAGCATAAGGAAATCGGGAAAAGTTTCCATGCCGATTTGAATGTATTGTATGTCTTCATAAACACACCCCATTTGAGTTGTGGTGGTTAACATAACAGGGAAATATCCGGTATCGGTATACATTATGGAAGGAGGTGTGAGACCACTATAAGCCGAACCGTTGCTAAATGTCCAGTCGAAACTGACAATGCTGTCGTAGGGAGAATCGTAAACAGTAAAAAGCAGAAAATTAATATTTATCGGGGCACAGCCGCCCAAAGGGATTATGTCCATTTCTGCTATGGGCAAATATGTTACTATACTGTCGGTTACAGTATCCTTGCAACCAAAAGGGGAAGTAGCCACGAGTGTAACAAAATATGTTTCGTTATGGTACTGTTCGAGCGGGGGGCACAGATCCCCCCCCAAAAATCCATTCACTGTTTGTACGGGGTTTTGAACATAATGAGTATCGGCAGGTGTTGGGTCGGGTGCATAAAATGTATCGGGAGGTGCAACCCTCCAGAACCAATCGGCAATGCCCGATGTATTGTTTGTTACCGATAAATCGATAAGTGATACATCGGTTGGGAGTATACACACATACCAGGGATTAACAAAAATGTTAGCATTTATTGATTCAACAAAAATTATGTGGGTTTCGGTATCTGCGCAATTCCCACCTAAGCTGGCAGTTAAATTTATGGGATATGTATTTCCGACAGGGTAAACATATTCGGGGTTTGCATCGGATGATGTTCCTGTAAAAAAGTCCCAGCTATATTGGTTTGCCCCCAACGATTGGTTGTCAATGAGAAAAGTATCGCCGGCACATACAGTATCAGGGATGCTGAAATTTGCATTTACTATTTCAACTTTTATAAAATCGCTATATGTTTTTGTTTCGGTGCATCCATTTGCATCGGTGGCTGTTAAGCTTACATCGTAATACTGGTAATTTGTGTACACATGATTGGGTTCGGCAAGATTTGAAGTTGGAGAGCCGTCGCCAAAATCCCAAACATAAAACAATGAACCGGAACCGGAAAAAGGTGCTGAATAATTCAGAAATTGAACTGGGGCAGGTAATTGGCAAAACTGTGTAGTATCGGCACTAAAACTAATTATCGGTAACCCCGAAGGATGTACAAAATTTGGTACATGATAAAGATTTGTGCATCCATTTGCATCGGTAACTTCGAGCGACACAGAATAATCGAAGCCACCAAAAGTATATACATGGCTTGGGTCGGTACCTGTAGAAAATGTTGCTGAACTACCATCGCCAAAATCCCAGTACCAGGAAATTATGTTTGCTCCGGTAGCCGACGAGTTATCTGTAAAATTTGTAGTAAGCGGAACACAGCCGGTATTTGACTGGTCGCTAACAAAAAATCCTGCTACAGGGTCGGGGAACACAGTTATAGTTTGGGTCGAGGTGCTTGTGTTCGCTCCCTCTGTAACTGTAAGGCTCACAGTAAAACTACTTGTGCTGCTTCCCGAGGCAACATAAGTTGCAATTACAATCATGGAATCCGATCCGTTACTGTTGCCAAAACTCCAATGGTAGCTTGTAGCAGATTGATATGTTGGTGTAAAAGTAACAAGCAGGGGAGAGCATCCCTGTGTAGGGCTTGCATTAAAATCGGAGGAGAACTGAGCATTCAGGCCATAAGGGATTAGAAAAAAAGCAATCAGGATAATTGTTGCTGTGTTTTTAAGGTTAAAAGGGGCCATGAGTTATTTTATTAATTACACATTTTGTAAAATCTATTAATTTCAGGCAAACTACAAAGTTACAAAAAATATTTAAGTCTCATTTTTAAATTTAGCCAGGATTTCATTCGAATTATTACAATCGCAACTAAAAACACTATTTTTGCTCAATAAAAATTTTAAAATTGAAAATTGAAATAAAATATAATTTAATATACCTGTTGGTTAAGCTGATAGTTGTCGGGGCAGTCCTTTCATTTTGGTCATGTAATCCGGCAAGGCATCTTGGCGACGACGAATATTTACTAAAAAGGAATAAAATACACATTGAGGGCAAACCTGAAAACCTTGAAATTAATGAACTTGAAAATTATATAAAACAGGAATCCAACACTCGTATCCTCGGTATTTTCCCATTTCATTTACGTGTATATAATTTTCTAAATATTGGCAAAGAGCGGAAGTATAAAGAAAAATTGAAAAAAGTTATTGGAGAGGAACCGGTAATTTTCAATGATTATTTGAGCAAAAAAACTGTTAAGCAGTTGTTGTTATACGTACACAGTAAAGGCTATTATAATGCCATAGTAAAAGATACCGTGAAATTCAACAGAAAAAAAGCCAAGGTATTTTACACCATAATCCCTAACAAGCCTTATCGTATAAGAAATGTAAATTACTCAATTTCCGATTCAATTGTTCATAACCTTGTTTTGGAAGATAGTACCACTAATATACTTTTGCATCCGGGAGGGATTTTCGATTTCGATATTTTGGAGGATGAACGCGACAGAATTACAAAAGTTATCAGGAATAAAGGCTATTACGCTTTCTCGAAAGATTTTATCGATTATCTTGTCGATAGTGCACTGGCATCGAAACAAGTTGAAATTACTATACGAATAAAACTTTACCCCACTCGAAAAGAGGGTAAAAAACTGGTAGCAAAACCACACTCAAAGTTCAATATCAGGAATATAAACCTTTATATTGATTTAAATCAAAAGCAAATAAAAGATGATAGTCTGCAGGTTTTTGCACCAACTGACACACTAAAGTTTGAAAATATACATTTTTACTACCGTGATAAATTAAGAATAAAACCGGCAGTGTTACTCTCGAAGATTCATTTTAAAAATGGCAAATATTTTTCAGAAGAAGACATTGATCAAACTTATCGTAATTTATCGGCATTACAGCAATTTAGGCTCGTTAACATACAGTTCGAGGAAATCCCTGATTCCTTAACATTTGATTCATCGAAATATCTGGATTGTCATATTCAGCTAACAAGTATGGTTTCGCAGTCGTATCAGGTCGAACTGGAAGGAACAAACTCGTCGAACCATTGGGGGATTGGTGGTAACCTGCTTTATAGCCACAGAAATTTATTCGGAGGGGCAGAAATGTTTGATGTAAAATTTAGCGGGGCTCTCGAAGTACAACGCAATTTTGTAAGCTCTTCGACCGAGAATTTTCTTCCAAATACTTTTGAATATGGAGTTGAAACAAAAATAACATTCCCAAAATTCTGGATTCCATTTAATGCAGGACGTGTGCTCAGGAAATATCATCCAAAAACAGCTATGTCGTTTAGATACAACCATCAGAAAAGAACTGATTATACCCGTACTCTTTTAAATGCCGGTTTTGGATATAAGTGGAATTCAGATCAATTCCATAAACATCTTTTCAACCCCATCGAACTTAATGTTATAAACCTTTCTGATACTTCATCGGCGTTTAGTCAGTATTTCGACACCCTGTACCTGAAACACAGTTATGAGTCGCAGTTTATTTCAGCAAGTAGTTATAGTTACGAATTTAGCAATCAGAATTTAAAGAGAAAGAGAAATTTTATTTTTATACGATCGCGGATCGAAACGGCAGGAAATATTATTAATCTGTCAAGCATGATTGCCGGTAGCAAAAAAACCGATGGCGATTATTACGAATTATTTAATAATCACTATGCACAGTACATCCGTAGCGATGTTGATTTTCGGTTTTATAAATATATGTCGAAACATTCCCTGCTCGTTTATCGAGGATTCATAGGAGTAGGTATCCCTTATGGAAATAGTAAAGTTTTGCCATTTGTCAAGAAGTATTTTTCGGGTGGCGCCAACGGGATACGGGCATGGCAAATCCGTTCCTTAGGACCGGGTTCCTTCAAAGATGCCTCCAGTTTCCCCGACCTCGCTGCCGACATGAAAATTGAAGCCAATATTGAATACCGATTTGATGTTATCTGGATGTTAAAAGCCGCTTTTTTTGTTGATGTTGGAAACATTTGGGCAATAAATAAATACGACGATAGGACGGGTGCTTTGTTTAGGTTCGATAGTTTTTACAAAGAAATAGCCATTGGCACGGGTGTAGGGGCAAGGTTCGATTTCGATTTTTTATTATTCCGCATTGATTTGGGGATTAAAGTTCGCGACCCCGAACTACCACAAGGAACACGAATGATTTGGGGCAATCGGAAACTTGGCGTTGGCGATTATTCCTGGAATTTTGGGATAGGATACCCATTTTAAAAGCTTCAAGGTTCTGCGTTCGCAAGTTCAATTTCAAAAGTTTCCGATAAAAACCAATCTCTTTATAATAACTATTTTGAATAAAAGAAATTTAACCAAATAAGGATTATAAGGTCATACAAGAAAAACAGTGTTTTTCCTTATACAAATATGGTATAGTTTACGGTTTTTTGTCATGTTTACGAATTAAAATAGAAAATTGCGACAATTTAAATTTGCAAACAAACAGGGATAATTGGTTGATAATGCGATCAAGAATCAGGAGTTCTGACACTTAATGAAAACTGCCTACTGAAGACTGAAGACTGCCTACTTATCTCGTTTCATCAAATTAGCAGCAAACTTTTTTAATTCTTCTTTTTTTGATTGTTCCACATTTACTGCATCAAATGCAGCAAGGCTTTTTTTATAATAAGCTTCCATTTTTATTTTCAGGTGATCCGCAACATGTAAATCATAATATATTTTTTTTACTGCCGAAATTTTTTCTTCCCTATCAAATGCAATTGTCGATAATAACCCGGAAAGTTCATGTTTTTGCATATCGTTAGCAAGTTCGAAGGCTTTCAACAAGAGAAAGGTTTTTTTATTGGCAACAATATCTCCCCCAATGTTTTTCCCAAAGGTTTCCTCATCTCCAAAAACATCTAAGTAGTCGTCGCGCAGTTGGAACGAAAGACCCAGGTTCAGGCCAAAATCGTACATCAGGTCTGAATCATTTATGCAGGCACCTCCCAAAATAGCCCCGATTTTCAAACTCCCGGCAATAAGTACCGAGGTTTTCAATCTTATCATATTTAGGTAATCATCGATCGCAATATCCGGGCTGTTTTCGTAGTCCATATCGTATTGTTGTCCATCGCAAACTTCGAGGGCAGTCTGGTTAAAAACCCTGAGTATTTCAGGAAGGAACTCCGCTTTGGTTTGTTGCAGTAGTTCGTAAGCCATTATCGACATGGCATCGCCCGAGAGGATTGCAATATTTTCGCTCCACTTTTCATGTA
>JAYENH010000596.1:0-2387 GCA_034721995.1 Bacteroidota bacterium | reverse complement strand
AAAAAGCATCCACTATTGCTTCAATATTTATTTTTGCACTGGTCTTAATTGTAATCACAATATCTGTATTAATATTAATAAAATATTTCCCTGATTTAATGCAAAGATCGTTGCTGTTTTTTTTTTATAAATGTAGGTTCCAGGCTAAATCTTGTTTTGAGGTATTGGCATTTTATTTTTGAATGACAAAATTCCAAATGACGTATACGTTGCCACGGTTTGAAGCCATGGCACGTGGTTTTCCCGAAAAGTATTATTGCAGGCTTCGCTTTACACCATAATAAAACTTAGCTCTCTCCCAACTTTCTTCCACTATCTAATTCACGACTGCCAACTGGGATTCCACTTCTATAAGCCGGAAATGACTATTTGTCAGAAAAATTGTCATGGCACAAGCTTTGACTACGCGCCCAAAAAAATTAATGTTTAACTAAAAATTAAAGAATATGCAAAAAGGTAAAATTGGTATTACTACTGAAAATATCTTCCCAATAATTAAGAAATTCCTGTATTCCGATCACGAAATATTCCTTCGTGAACTAATTTCAAATGCCGTTGATGCAACCCAGAAATTGAAAGCTTACTCTTCGCGTGGCGATTTTAAGGGAGAAATTGGCGACACAAGGATACAAGTTATCCTCGACGAGAAAAAGAAAACCCTTACAATTAGGGATCGTGGTATTGGCATGACTTCCGTCGAAATAGATAAATATATTAACCAGATTGCTTTTTCGAGTGCCGAAGAATTTCTTGAAAAATATAAAGACCAGGCAAATAACATGATCGGGCACTTTGGTCTTGGATTTTATTCTTCGTTTATGGTTTCTGAAAAAGTTGAAATTGTAACAAAATCGTATAAAGAAGATACAAAAGCCGTGAAATGGTCTTGCGACGGAAGCCCCGAATACAGCCTGGAAGATGTTGATAAAGAAGATCGTGGCACCGATATTATTTTATATTTTGATAAAGATTCGAAAGAATTTACCGAAGAGCACCGCATAAACGAGCTACTGAAAAAGTATTGCAAATTTCTTCCTTTCGAAATTACATTTGGCGAAGATAAGGAATGGAAAGATGGCAAAGAGGTTGAAACCGGAAAACCTCGAATAATCAATAATACAAAGCCTTTATGGACTCAAAAACCTGCCGACTTAAAAGATGAAGATTACAACAACTTCTATCGCGAATTGTACCCGACAAATTTCGAAGATCCTTTATTCAATATTCACCTGAATGTAGATTATCCTTTTAACCTTACCGGTATTTTGTACTTTCCGAAAATAAAGAACAATATCGAAATTCAGAAAGATAAAATCCAATTGTACTCGAACCAGGTTTTTGTAACCGATTCGGTTGAGGAAATTGTTCCCGAATTTCTGACATTATTACATGGTGTTATCGATTCTCCCGACATTCCACTAAACGTGTCGAGAAGTTATCTTCAAAGCGATTCGAATGTGAAAAAAATATCGAACCACATTACCAAAAAAGTTGCCGACAGATTGGCCGAGATATTTAAAAACAATCGCGACGAATTTGAGAACAAGTGGGATAACCTGAAATTATTTATTGAATACGGAATGTTGTCAGAAGAAAAATTCTATGACAAAGCCAAAGATTTTGCCCTGTTCAAAAATATTGATGGTAAATATTTCACTTTCGATGAATATGAAAAAATCATTAAAGAAAATCAGAAAGACAAAGACAAAAAGCTGATCTACCTTTATACAACCAATGTTGATGAACAGTTTACATATATCGAAGCTGCCAAAGCAAAAGGTTACGATGTTCTTGTTTTAGACGGTCAACTCGATGCACATTTCATCAATCATCTTGAACAAAAGTTTAAAGATTCGAGCTTTGTTCGTGTCGATTCTGATATTATCGACAACATCATTAAAAAAGATGACAAGGTAGAATCGAAATTCAACCAACAGGAAAAAGAGGAACTGATACCGGTTTTCAATAGCCAGTTGCCCGAAGGAAAAGTCAACTTTGTGGTTACTTTCGAAGATTTATCGACCAACGATGCCCCAATTGTAATTACCCAAAACGAGTTTATGCGCCGCATGAAAGACATGTCGGCAATGGGTGGTGGCGGAATGAATTTCTATGGCGACCTGCCAGAAAGCTTTAACCTTGTTGTAAATGCCAACCATCCTCTTGTTAATAATATTAAGGATGATAAAGACAAATCGGTAGGCAAAAAGCTTAAAGAAATTTTAATAGAAATAAAGCCTGTTGAAGATGAAAAAGAAGCACTGGAAAAATTAACAAAAGACAAGAAAGAAGAAGAAATAGAGCAAGTTGAAAAAGATAAAAAAGAAGAACTTAACAAAAAAGTAGATGAGCTAAAAGGTAAAAAAGACGGTATCCTAAAAGAATAT
>JAYENH010000595.1:0-2387 GCA_034721995.1 Bacteroidota bacterium | reverse complement strand
CATTTTATCGGCTGTTGCGGGGCAACAGGTAGATTTTACTCCCTGGCAAAAGGCAAGACAGCCCTTGTGAACTTTAGCCAGCACTCAGTTTCAAATTAAATACTTTTTAATATGAAATCAAAATTAAGTTTTCTAATACTAATTGGGTTACTGTTTGTAATAAGTTCAACTTATGCCCAAGACCCAAAACTTTATATCAGGTATGATTCCACAATTTATGCCGTACCTGCCACACAGGTAACAATGGACATCCAGGTATGGAAACCCGCACAATCAGCAACTATTGAAGATGCATGGAGTGATGACCTTCCTCCTAATCCGGCCAACACAATGGATGAGAATATTATATCAGGGTATGGTTCAACATACGATATTTATTCAGTATATATTTATGATAATAGCGGTGGAAGTAATCATGCTTATGTTGGTGGTACATGGGGAACGAGTGATGACTTTAGTTATAAACCCAATTCGTCAACCTATTCACTTGATGTAACTTTTTATGCACAAGGAGCCCATACTGCGGGTATTGTAATTGATTAAATTAATTAACATTGGGGGGTGCTAAGAATTAAGTGCCCCCTTTTTAAATCTTTATAACTATGATAAGATACACATTATTTACTTGTTTTGTACTTCTATACAACTTACTTTTCAGCCAGGTTGTTGTCGATAACTACACAACATTAAACACAGGTAGCAATGGTCTTTTAGAAAGCCATATTTATTCTTTTGCTTATGGTCCCGATGGTAAAGTATGGATTGCTACGGCAGATGGATTTTCCTTATATGATGGAAATAATTGGTCATGGATGAGTTACGAAGAATTTTATCCAGGCCTGGATAATTTAATCACATTGTTTGCTGATAGCAACAACAATCTTTGGATAAATAGGTGGCATACACAAGGTGATAACATTTTATTACGTTACGATGGAAATAATGTATATAGCTATGGTCCGGCAGATGGATATTATGGGCAACCCTATGAAAGTAATCTATATGAGGATATAAGTGGAAACATTTATATCCAAAATCCTTCTTCGTTAATTAAGTTTCAAAATGGTAGCTTTTCAAACATATCCATTCCGTCTGGTATGCTAACCGGTTATAACCTTGTACGTGATGCTTTTGGAAAATTAATTATATCTTCAGATAATCATACTTATCGTGAAAATTCGGAAGGTGGATGGTACGAAATGCATCATGTCCCGTTCACTCAAATAATCGCAACAAGTGATAGTCTTACATGGTTGGTTGCTGATAAATATTTTAGGGTTTATAAAGAAGATTCACTTTTAGAAGTTTTTGAATTAAACTGGTTACCCAGCACCTTCATCACATCAACATCATTAAGATATATAAACATCTTGGAAGAAAACAGTGGTAATATATGGTTACATTCATATAAAAATAAAGGCATCTTAAAATTTAATGGACTTAATTACACATATTATAATTCCGATAGCTCAGGTTTTTATAGTAATATTTTTGTTGATGAATTAATACTAAACGATGGTCGACTTTGGTTTGCAAGCTGGACAGCAGGTATTGAGGAATGGGATGGAAACCAGTTTAACCACATAAACACATTCGATGGTTTAGTCCAAAATAAAATAAACAGTATACATATTATAGCCGATACAATTTATTTTGGCACACAAAACGGTTGTAGTGTTTTAAAAGATAGTCTATGGCAAACTGTGCTTTATGGTTACGATGAAAATGGTGGAAAAGGTTCTCATATAAACGACATTTTTTATTTGGGCTATAATAACTTCTATTTTGCTACCGGAAATTTCGGTATAATTTACAGTAATGTATTGTTAAATGCGAATAGTTCAAAAGATTTTATTATTCCAAAAAGCTCCAGAAACCCAGTATCGCATGGACGAAAAACATTGGAAGGTTTTAACAATGATTATTGGTTTGCACATAATAATGGTTTTGCACATTTTTTTGGCGATATAACACAATGGGGCGTTATTACTTATTGGGAGAATTTTACTACAGCCGATGGCCTGCCCAACGATACTGTTTATGACCTTTGTAAGGACAGCATTGGAAATATCTGGCTGGCTACCGGTAATGGAGTTGCAAGTTTTCAGAACAACACTTTTACAGTTTACGAAACAGTCCAGGGCCTGGTCGACAATCAAACAAGAAGTATTTATTTCGATTCGAACCAAAATATCTGGGTTGGCACAATAGCCGGCCTCAGCAAATACGATGGAAACTCATGGTTGAATTATACCCAGCAAAACGGGCTTGCCGGAAATATGGTAAATGACATTTTTGAAGATTCACAAGGAAATATGTGGTTTGGTACCGAACAGGGCTTGTCAAAATTCAGCAACCAGAACTTTACAAATTATTCTACTGCCGAT
>JAYENH010000594.1:0-2388 GCA_034721995.1 Bacteroidota bacterium | reverse complement strand
AGTACAGTCGTATATTCTCGATGGCTTATTGCAAAAACACGGCTCGTCAATTTCGATGATACTCGAAATAGAAGTACCAACCCTCGATTTGATAAGCCGCTTAGATGCCCGCAGCAAAACCGATAGCTGTATGCCTTACGACACAGGCACTTCGAAAATTGTTAAACGTTTACAGGAGCACGAACAAAAAACCGTGCCCGTAATCGAAAAATACAATCAACTGCACGGAGTAAAAATAATTGATGGACTGGGAACTTTCGAAGAAGTTTTTGAGCGTACTTCATCAGAAATTGAAAATGGCTTTAAAAGCATGAGGTAAAAGAAAGCGATATAAACATAAGCTAAATTATGTTTTGCTGACTTCTGAAATTTTATAATTTCTAATTTCGTTGTTGATAATTTGTTTTAACTCATCTTCTGTCGGTAATTGTAACAAATACTGACTTACAAAAACTTCCTGTGGCAAACCTCCTGTAGCATAATGTACCAAAGCTTCATCTTTTTGAGAGCAAAGGATAATTCCCACCGGTGGTTTATCGCCGTCGCACATTTCATTTTCAGTGAAATAATTCAAATACACATTCATCTGTCCTGCATCGGCATGGTCAAATTCGCCAACTTTTAGATCGATTAACACATGGCATTTCAATATCCGGTGATAAAAAACCAAATCTATCCGGGTAATGGCGATTGCTGAAAGTTATGCGCTTTTGTCGTGCCTCGAAACAAAAGCCCCTTCCCATTTCAATCAGGAATTTTTGCAGATGATTGATAATGGCTTGCTCCAAATTGGTTTCGGAATATTCGGTTTTCTCTTCTATCCCAATAAATTCGAGCAGATACGGGCTTTTGATTATGTCGGGTATTAATTGCAGGCTTTCGTTTTTGAGCTTTGCCAACATGTTTTTTTGTCTTTGCTTAGGCCTACCCGCTCATATAACATACTGTTTATGTTTCGCTGCAATTGCTGAACATTCCAGTTATTTTTAATTGTTTGAAATTCATAGAATGTCCGTTTTAAAGGTTCTGTAATTTTTATGAGTTCAACAAAATGGGTGTAGCTTAATTTATCGATTAAAATATCTATGGGTACAGATTCATGATTATGTTCAAGGCCCTTAAGTTTTACCTGAGATTTGGCAATTCCCAATTGCCAAATTCTAAACAGCTGATTACCTGAATCTTGAAATTTGGCAATTAGAAATTGCCAAATCATTGGATATTCGAAATAGAATTGACGATACAAGCGTAAATTACGGTCGGAAAAACCTTTTGTCCCGGTTTCGCTAAGCTTGTCAGAAAGTGCTTTAAGCGTTTCCCCACCATAATCTGCACGGTCTTTCCCGTTTTGTTCATGTTCAACAATGTAGTATCCGATAATCTAATTGCGTAGGGTCAAGGCATTGTTTATCTGTTTTAAAGCGTATTGTTTGAAGTATTGGTGAACTTCAACAATTTGTTTTGTCAAAACCTGAATACTTTCCATTTTCTTCTTATTCGTCTATATCTATCATCCCTAAAAACTCATCCTCAGAAATAATTGGGATGTTTAGTTTTTCTGCTTTGCTTAATTTGCTTGGGCCTATTTTGTCTCCGGCTAAAAGATAATTGGTCTTTTTCGAGATTGAACTGACATTTTTGCCTCCATGCTTTTCTATCAAAGCTTTCAGTTCGTCGCGCGAATGTTTCTCAAAACTCCCTGAAATTATTATCGACAAGCCTAATAATTTCCCAGATTGAACAGTTTGTTCGCCTTCTTCAATTTCCATTTGTAATCCATTAGTTTTTAATCTTTCAACAATAGAAACATTCGATTCTATTTTGAAATGATCGATCAGGCTTTGTGCAATTCTATCACCAATTTCATCAATGGCAATCAAGCTTTCGAAACTTGCAGCCATTAAATTATCGATTGCCCCCAGCGAAAAAGCCAGTTTTTTTGCCACTGTTTCGCCAACATAGCGGATTCCTAAACCAAACAGTACTTTTGGGAAAGGAACATTTTTCGAGGCCTCTACACCTGTGATAATATTTCCTGCCGATTTTCGGGCCATGCGCTCAAGGGGCAAAAGCTGTTCGATTTTCAAATCATATAAATCAGCAATATTGCCGATGAGCTTTTCATTGTACAGCAACTCAATTGTTTCATCGCCCAGCCCATCAATATTCATGGCTTTGCGGCTCACGAAATGTTCGATTTTTCCTTTTATCTGTGGCGGACAGTTTTCGTTTGGGCAAAAATGTTTGGCTTCGCCTTCCCGGCGCACCAATGCAGTGTTACATTCCGGACAATAACTGATGTACTGTAATGGTTTGTCCCCCTCCCCTCTCCTATCCTTATCGACCCCAACTATTTTCGGGATAATTTCTCCTCCTTTTTCAATATAA
>JAYENH010000593.1:0-2396 GCA_034721995.1 Bacteroidota bacterium | reverse complement strand
TTTGTTTTTGCCACGATGCAACAAAATGTTTAGGGTTTTAGTCTTGGTATTCAATAATGAATTTGAAACTATTTTCTTTCATTTAGGTTATTGTTTATAGTTTTGCATGATTTTTTGATTTTAGGATATAAGTATTTAGTGATAAGAAAGGAAGATAATACTAACAGGGGTATAAATCATTCTCTATTTTTTGATCAATATTTAGCATTGATCCAATTCCAAAGTCATATAGTCATTAATCTTATTTACACAAATTGGTAAAATTTAAAAAAATGAAAAAATTATTTACTTTTTTATTAATCGGAATTATAAGTTTTAACCTGACGTTTGCTTCGGGGCCACTGAAAGAGATAAAGCTAAACGCAATAAATTCTGAGTTTTCGTTTAAAAAGACAGAAGGGAATTCATTTAATTTTCAAAATTCTTTGTTGTCGATAAAACTTATCGAAGTAGAAACAAAATCGGGAAGTTTTGTAAAATTGCTTTTGGAGGATTATGTTGGTACAAAGGAATTGGGTTACCCGGAATTACCTGTATTATCAAAATTAGTTGAAATTCCGAAAGGGGCAGAGATTGCCATTATTGTAAAAAGTTATAGCGAGGAGATTATTGATTTGGACAATCAGGGAATCAGCAAAAAGATTTTTCCTGCACAAGCATCGCTCTCGAAAAGCCAACAACCCGAGGACATGGAATTTTATTATAACCAGGAAATTTATTCTACAAATGAATTTATTGACAATCCTATTGCTGTAATCGACAATCTTGGTTTTATGCGAGGTGTACAGTTGGGCCGTTTAAGGATTCATCCTGTTCAGTACAATCCGGTAACCAACCAACTAAGGATTTTAAATAATCTCGAAGTTGAAGTGCATTTTTATAATGCCGATTACGCTTCGACAAAATCAGAAAAGGACAAATATTACTCACCGGCTTTTAATCAGAATTTCGCAAAAGTTATCAATTTTAATAATGCCAATACAAAAGAACTGATTCAGGTTGCACCTTTAAAATATGTTATTGTTTCCGATCCGATGTTCGAGATTGTACTTCAACCTTTTATTCAGTGGAAAATTAAAAAAGGTTTTGATGTAGTTGAAGCATATACCAACAATCCTTCAGTTGGAAATACAACTTCCAGCATTAAAGCATATCTACAGAACGAATATACATCGGCCACTCCCTTAGACCCTGCCCCTTCGTTTATCCTTTTTGTTGGCGATGTTGCGCAAGTACCTACATTTCAGGGTTCGGCAGGCAGCCATGTTACTGACCTGTATTATTGCGAGTACGATGGGAATGGCGATTTTTATCCTGAAGTTTATTACGGGCGTTTTTCGGCAACAAATAACGAAGAACTACAATCGCAAATCGACAAAACACTTGAATACGAACAGTACCTAATGCCCGACCCATCGTTTCTGGGCGAAGTTGTTATGGTTTCTGGGGTTGATGCAAGCATGGCCTCAACTTATGGCAACGGACAAATAAATTACGGAACCGATAATTATTTCAACCTGGCTCATGGTATTACATCACATACTTATCTATACCCGGCTTCTGGCAGTAGTGCTTCGCAAATTATTGCCGATATAAGTGCTGGTGTTGGGTTTGCCAATTATACTGCCCACTGTAGTCCATCGGGATGGGCCAACCCAAGTTTTACTACTTCGGATATTTCGGGATTGAACAATGCCCACGAATATCCATTAATGATTGGCAACTGCTGTTCGTCGGTTGAATTCCAGCAAACCGAATGTTTTGGTGAGGCTGTTTTGCGTGCCGAAAACAAAGGTGCAATAGGATACATTGGTGGTTCCAACTCAACGTATTGGAATGAAGATTATTGGTGGGGCGTTGGTACAGGTAGCATTTCGGCCAACCCGACTTATGCCCAAACCGGCATGGGTGCTTACGATGGAATTTTCCATGATAACAGCGAGCCTTTAAGTGCATGGTATGTTACCAACGGACAGATTGTTCAGGCAGGTAACCTTGCTGTTACTGCCGCAGGTGGTGCCGAAGCTTATTATTGGGAAATTTACCACCTGATGGGCGATCCTTCAATAACGACTTATCTTGGAGTGCCGTCAACGCTAACTTGTACACATTATGCAGCTATCCCGGTAGGAACTTCAAGTTTAACCATTAATACCGAAGAACATACTTATGTTGCCATTAGCAAAGACAGTGTTTTATTAGATGCTGGAATTGCCGATGCTTCCGGTGTTGTAATTTTAAGTTTCGATCCTATAATGAATGTTGGCCCGGCCACTATTGTGGCTACAAAACAAAATCGCCAACCTTACATGGGTACAGTTGATTTGATTGTTAACAATGCCCCATTTGTCGTTTATTTGGAACATACAATTGACGATAGCCTGGCAAACAATAAT
>JAYENH010000592.1:0-2400 GCA_034721995.1 Bacteroidota bacterium | reverse complement strand
TATTCTATTGACTGTCGCTACCCAAAAGAATTTGAAAAAACCCAAGGCAGTATGATAATCAATAATGTAAAATGTCGCATAATATACTACAACATAATGATGTATGGAAATAAATGCAAATAAAACAAGCAATTTTGATTTTTCAACACGTTGAATTTGTGTTGTTTACGAAGTCCAAATTAAAAGTTTATTAACCAATTTAATTATTGTCTATTTTTGCAACTCAAAAGCATATCATTATGAAAAAAAACCTGATAATCATTTTTACCCTGATGATGATTTTTTCTTCATGCAACTTGCCTGAAAAAAAATCATCGGAAAAAGACCATAAGACCACGGAACTAAAACAAGATGCTACCAGCAATGATTATTTAATTATGGCCACGCTTTGGTTCCAAAAATCGGCCGAATGTAGAGCCTTGTCGTATCAGGCATTTAACTGGGCAACAAAAATGCTGGATTTACATTTGTTAAATCTGCAAGACACTTTGCCTCCGTGTGTAGTTTTGGATATCGACGAAACAGTATTAGACAATAGCCCATTTGAAGGAAAATGTATAAAAACCGGGAAATCATATTCGCCTGAGTTTTGGAAAGAATGGAGCGACCTGGCACAGGCAAAAGCTATTGCCGGAGCTTTGGATTTTTGCAAATATGCACAAAGCAAAGGAGTAGAAGTTTTTTATGTGTCGAACCGGAAAATAAACGAGCTTGAAGCAAGCATTAAAAATCTTGCCATTTTAGGTTTTCCCTTTGCCGACAAAGAACATTTCTTTTTAAGGTCGGCCGAAAGCAGCAAAAAAGCAAGGAGAGAACTTATTGCCAAAAATCAAAACATTCTTTTATTGATTGGCGATAACCTTAACGATTTCGATGAGATTTTCGAGAGCAGGCAGAACGATTATGGTTTTTCTATTGTGGACGATCAGCGTGAAGAATTCGGCAATCGTTTTATTCTTTTGCCTAATCCGATGTATGGAAGCTGGGAAAAGCCAATATTAAATAGTAGCGGCAACAATAAAATTAGCAAACACGAAAAACGGGTGGAACAGATCAAGTCATATTAGCGACTGTTAACCATCTGTTTACGACTATATTGATTTGTGTACAGGATGTTAGGGGTTATCCGGATTCAAGTTTCTGCCGGATTTGCTTTTGCATCCGGGATATTTTTTATTATTTTGCAAAATTATTTCAGGGCAGTAAAGTGAGGATGAATTTACAACTCAAAATATGTGGATATTAATTATTAGTGGAATATTGGTTGTTGCAATATTATCATGGTGGTTCATTTTTAGGAGCAGGAACCAGTCAGAAAACTACGATGATATACTTCAACATCTTGATGATAAAATATTTCCGGGTGGCGAAACTCAAAAGAAGGATGGTGGCCGCCATGTTATGAAACTACTTAAAAACAAAATCAATATCCAGGAAGCCGAAGAACTTTATGTCCATAAAATTTCCCTTTTCTATTTCGAAAAGTACGATAGCAATAACGATAGCTTAATCCTGCACCTTACCAAATTCGAGAATTCAAAAGTCGACTTTTTCGACAAAATTGAATTATACAATTTTTTCACCCAGGAACACCTGCGCTACAATAAGCAAAACTGGATTGATGGTTTTGCATTGCATGAAATTATTTTAAATGCAAGGGGCAAAGCTGTTGATTATCGTTTCCTTGATGTAAATGCTGATTTTGAAAACCTCACAGGTCTTAAAAAAACAGATGTAATTGGACGTACCATCAAGCAAATCTTTCCGGGCATCGATGAATTTTGGATTTCGACATACGGAAAAGTTGCCACGAAAGGCGAACTTGCCAAATTCGATCATTTCGATCAATCACTTAATAAACATTTTGCTGTTTCTGCATACAGTCCGCGGCCAAATCGGTTCATTAGCTTTCTGTCCGAGATTAAAAGCACACAACCTAAGTTGATAAATATTAGTGCTTAAGCAACTTCTTTTACGGAAACATCATTGCATTAGTATTTTACCGACATGTACGATCGAAGAAAAAATACGGTTTTACAACAATGAGTTTTGTTCAATATTATCCAAACATTCAATTGCTTTGCTGATTTGCAAAGTGGTATCAATTAAAATATCTGTATCAATAATTGTAAATTTATCCAAGACCTATTTCCCCCATTCTTGTTTGCGTAGTTTTCTTACCCAGGCAACACTATCGTTCATATCTTTACGATCATGCCACATTCCTAAAAAATAATTTTATAAAGCCACAGATTCTCAGATTGCTTATTCAGTTATTTGACAGAAATCATTAAGCTACTGATTACGAATATTATCATCTCATTATTTTGAAAATAATATACAAAGCCAATAAGAAATCATTTTGTTATTTGCACAGATTTTAAAACAAGCATAGCTTGT
>JAYENH010000591.1:0-2401 GCA_034721995.1 Bacteroidota bacterium | reverse complement strand
GCTGAATTTGCATCTTTCCCAAACGAGATGGCAACTATCCGAAGTAGTTTGTTTTTTTGTTCATTAACAAAATTAAATTGGTCGTTAATCTCAACTATTGAGGACCAGGCCGGTCTTAAAACAGGATTTGTGTTTATATATAAATTAAGCCAATCGGTTGTGTTATAGTTAAGTTCTGCCATAATAGTCTTTTAAATCTCCACCGTAACTTCCCCATTCACCACAACCCGAAACGGAAAAGCATTGTTCGATTTTTGGATAAGCTCGATTAAATAATCTTTAAATGTTTTTTCCATCTCATCAGTGGGGGTTTCGTCGAAGAATTCCCGATCAAGCAAAATTATAAGGTCGGTTGTGCGGTACAAGCCGGTTTTGGATGAACTGTTTGTGGCAACGCCTTTTTTTATTTCGAAATTTTCTAACTTGTTGCCAAGCTTATACTGGAAAAATGCACGGATGTCTTCTTTCGAAATTATCCTGTCGCGGGTGAGGAGCGAATGTTTGAAGGCCCTTATTTTATCGTCTGTCTCAAGATTATTGCGTCCGGCAACCGACATGGTAACCATAAAAATACTTGCCGGTTCAATATCGCTTCCTTCGTAAAGTTGCAATGATGTTCCCGAAGCAATACGGTTTGCAAATTCGCCATTTGTCGACCAAAATTTCAGGAATAAACTTAAAGATTGAAATTCGCCAAAAAACATCAGGTAGGGAATTTCTTCGTTAATAAATTCGCGCTTGTCGGTATATTGCTCTAAGTTTGCCAGCACCTGGTTCAGCTCGGTTAATTTCGACGATAGCAACTCTTGGCCTACAAACGAGAATGCAGCTTTTTCCTCCTGTATCAGATTTCGTATCTTACTTAAATATACCGATGCCGAGCGTTGGTCGATCCTTTTTACTCCACTTTTTCGCAATACTGCCTGGATGTTGAAATCTTCGTTGTGCTTATCTCCGGCAATAATTTTTTTTCCCGATGTATCAGAAACTTCATGCACGTCCCAAAAATAGTCTTCGGTATAAAGTGGAACAATATTATTCAGCTTAGAAATAATGTGATGCGTTTCGTTTAATTTCCGGTTTATTACAGGAAAACAATTTGTGCTACTTATGACTTTCTCGATATTGTCGTAATGCAAAATGTCGTCTGATTCGAATTTCAGCCAAAGTAAATTTTCTTCAATTTTTTCTAAATGTTTCAATTCAAACACTTCGGCAAATTCTGCCGGATATTTTTCGTGTATCAGAAAATCGCCTGTATTGATTACCGTATTCAGGGTGATAAATTTATTATGGTAGTACTCTTTTATTTGTGCCTCGTAGCGTTTGGTTTTATTGTTTAGTGTACTTATAATGTTTTTGTCTTCGTGTGTTGGGCTTTGCAGTCCGGGCGAAAAATCTACCGGCATTCCATTAGTCGAGCATTTTGCATTGATAAGAAAATAGTTAAAAGCATTTTCGAGCTTAGTATTATTGAAATTAAAAAACAGCGACAGGTCTTCAATTATGTCGATTGCAGGTTCGTATTCGAGGGCAAGCCAAAAAACATTTGCCGGAAGTTTGTTCTCCGATCCCGATTTGCTGAATTGTACGGGATTTGGGTTTTCGTTGTATTGGTTAATAAGGTTGCGGGAAACGAAATATTTTACCTCGACTTGTTGCAATTTATAATTGGCAAGCGGACTAAAAAATATTTGCCTCACTTTTGGTTTCTTTGAGGCCTCTGCACCAAGTTCTTTTTTTTCGAAATAAAATTGTTTGCTTTTATTGATAATCGATATTTTGTCGCTTGTAGAAGCATGGAGAATGGCATGGGCTGGCAATGCAGTTGTGTAAACTTCGGGCGTAATAATTTCGGCTATCTTTTCAAAAATCCTTTCGTTCGAATCGCTTATTTCGTGCGCAATTTGTTCAAGCTCGTGTGCAATCGAATTAAACAACAAGGATACAATAGGATCGAATGTGTTAAGATTTTCAGCTATTGGAAAGCCCCACTGAACACTTGCATCCTTGTGCATCCGGTTTAAAATATCTTCCTTTTTAAATTTCATTGTTAAATTTGCTTACTTCCTAAATTGATTTTATGTATTTATTTCGATTCCTGTTTTTAATATCTCAGCAACAAATTCATTTATCTGTCTATTTGTTGTTTTATCCATAATTGAAATATACTTCTTTTTATAGCCTTTAGAAAATATTCCGCATCCAAAATTTTCAGTCCAAACTCGAATACGGGCTAATATACATAGAAAAAACATTTTGAAAGGGCGAATTGGTTTTGCTAATTGTTCCGTTTACCTCAATATCGAGCCTGGTTTTTATACTTTGGCTATTTTGATTATCAATAATTTCCTGCGAGATAATTATTTTTATTTTGATGGCCGACAAACGTTTTTCGTAC
>JAYENH010000590.1:0-2402 GCA_034721995.1 Bacteroidota bacterium | reverse complement strand
GGCCTGAGTTATAAGAATCTTGGTGATACCGAAAAAGCTCAAACGTATTTCGATAAAGCTGATAGGTTGTAGGCGGTCTCCAGTAAGCAGTCTTCAGTAAGCAATCTTTTAACTTTAGAAGATTTTATGTTGAGTATTTTAAAAATAATCGAAAGTCGGTATTATCATGAAACAAAAGAAGCTTTTTCATCCTCGCGTTTTTAACGAAACAGAATGGGCAGAAGGTTATTATAAGCGAAATAAAAAGAGTATTGAGAAAGTTGGAAAACGTTTTGCAAAACTTTTAAAAACTATTGGTTTTACAAGTGGATCCATTTTGGATGTTGGGTGTGGGTTTGTTACTGTTCCTATTGAAATTGCCAAAGCATTTCCCGATACAAAAATTACAGGAATCGATCTTAGTGAACCCTTACTAAAGATAGGTCACAAATTAATTAATGATGAAGGTTTAGGCGATCGTATAATCCTTTTAAAAGGTGATGCACAAGACTTGAAATTTGAGAAAGACAGCTTTGATGTTGTTATAAATACATTTCTACTTCATATTGTTGAAAATCCAATATTAATGCTAAACGAAATTGAAAGGGTCGCAAAACCTGATGCAATAATTTTGATTACAGATTTGCGTCGTGGATTCCTCGCTTATCTTGTTCCAAAATTCAGGACGGCATATACAGCAGAGGAAGCAAATATTATTATAAAAAAATCAAAAATTAGAAAAGGAGGGTCATCAAAAGGATTGTTTTGGTGGGATTATATTTGTGACAAATAGGAGTTTTTAAAATTTGCGGGCTTAGTTTTTGATAATCTCTAAACCCGAAACCTTTGAACCTGCTCATTATCTTAGGCTTAAAAAACTATCCCGTTTCTGCTTTTATATTGATTATTTCAATAAATTTGCAGCCAAATTAAAGAATGATTATTAATATCAGGAGGAAAAAAAATGATAAGAAAATTAATGGTTTTTGCTGTAGCAGCAGTAGTTTTAATTTCGTGTGGTGGTAATCAAAAAGCCAACGATGACAAAAATGCAGACGATCAGCAGCAAGAACAAGTTGCAGAATTGGTAGATATCCTTCCCGCTGAGTTCAGCGATGTTGCCGGCGATTATGTAGATAAAGAAATTCAGGTGGCAGGTACTATTGTTCATGTTTGTGAGCATGGAGGAAAAAGAATGTTTGTTGTTAGCGAAGGTTCGGAAAGACGAGTTAAAATTACAGCCGGCGAAGACATGGCAGCATTCAATACCGAATGGGAAGGTAGCGATGTTGTAGTTATTGGTACAGTTGAAGAATTCAGGATTGATGAAGAATACCTTGCTGAAAGACAAGCCGAAATAGAAGAAAAAATTGCTGCCGGCGATTTAGAGCACGACGATGAAGATGATGCCCTGCACACCGGAGAAGAAGGCCACCAGGAACATACACCCGAAGATGAACTTGCACAGCTTGACGAATTGCGGATCGAAATAGCCGAGAGTGGCAGCGACCACCTTTCGTTCTACTCAATTATTTGCAAAAGTTTCGAGGTAAAAGAAATTGTTGCTGATGAAACCGAAGACGTTGAAGAAACCACTGCAACAGAAGAATAAAACTCAGTATAAAAAAAATAAAAAATAAAATGGGGCTGATGAATTATCAGCTCCATTTTTTTCATAAAAAACTCTCAAAAATATATCAAATGAAGTGGAGAAAGTGGAATAGGATAATACATCGCGATTTGGGTTACATCTTTTTTTTCACAACCGTCATTTATTCCCTTTCAGGAATTGCCATTAATCATATCAACGATTGGGATCCGAATTACATTGTTACAAGTAAGGAAATACAAATTGAAAAAGACCTGGAAAAAGCTGATTTCACCAAATCGTCAGTAATAAAAATACTTGCCAACAATGGCGAAAGGAAAAGCTACCGCAAGCATTATTTCCCAAATTCGTACACAGTTAAAGCTTTTATAAAAGGGGGCACGCTTACCATTGACATGGAATCGGGCTGGGGGATAATCGAAAAAACAAAAAAACGCCCTATCCTGGGGCCAATGAATTACCTGCATTATAACCCTGTGAAATGGTGGACCATATTTTCCGATATTTATGCAGGGGCGTTAATTATCCTTGCCATATCGGGGATTATAATTATTAAAGGAAAAAAAGGAATTACAGGACGTGGATTGTGGCTTACATTGCTCGGCATAATTATTCCCGTTGTTTTTCTTCTGATCTATTATTATTAGAAAGTTGGAAGACAGAAGACAGAAGTTGGAAGATCAATAGAAAAAGACAAAAGTAAAAAGGCAAAAGCAAAAAAAAGGACGAGGGCAAAGTCAATTACAATTAATTACAATCAATTACTATTAAGGAAAATGAAGAAAATTATACAAACCAACAAAGCCCCTCAGGC
>JAYENH010000589.1:0-2415 GCA_034721995.1 Bacteroidota bacterium | reverse complement strand
ATTCGGGACTATATTCGGTTACTCAAACTACCGGCACTTTTGCCTGCCCCGACACTGTTAATATTTACTTTTCGCCCGAAATAGTTTTATCGCTTCCCGACACACTTTCGAGTTGCGAAGCCGAAATTTTTACATTAAACGCCGGCAGTTTACCTTATGATTATGAATGGAACACAGGGGCAATAATTCCTGAAATCCAGGTGCAAACTTCGGGTTTGTACTCTGTTACAGCAACTAACCAGGATGGCTGCG
The DNA here is from genome assembly GCA_034721995.1 of Bacteroidota bacterium. Taxonomy (GTDB): domain Bacteria; phylum Bacteroidota; class Bacteroidia; order Bacteroidales; family M50B96; genus JAIOYV01. Next base: position 2,163 of record JAYENH010000589.1, on the reverse strand, counting down.
AGGCAAGCGACACAACACTTGTTTCCATTATTGATGTTGTTATGAGCATAAGCGACACCCTTGTTTGCGAGGGCAGCGAAGTTATTGTTTCGACCAACTCTACCCAGTACACTTACCAATGGAGCAATGGAATGACCGATGCCCTGATTTTTGTATATCCCGAACAGCCAACGAATTACTTTATTTTTGTTTCCGATGCCTTTAACACTTGTGATTACATGATTGATGTTGATGTGATAAATGTTGAAACAGGCCCCATTTTCGGCAACAATTTGGTTTGGAGCGACTCTACCGAATTTTATCATGTAAATGCAAATCCCGGTTCAACTTATGATTGGTACATTTCAGGCGGGACGTACAACACCGATACTCTCGCCAATATTGAAATACATTGGGGACCGGGAATCCAGGGATTTATTTCGATTGTCGAAACCTCTGCCGAAGGATGCATTGGAGAAGCCGTGGAAATGGATATTGTAATCCAGCATCCTATTTCAATAGAGCAAATTATTTCTTCTGATGATTTTATTATTGTCCCAAACCCAATGAGGCAATCCACACATATTACTATTCCCGGCCCTTACAAAAACGGGCTTATCCAACTATTTGATATTACCGGAAAACTTTTGTTTGAAGATGAACTTTCAGGAGAAGTTTTCTACAATTTATCTCAACCCCATCTTGCAAAAGGGATATACTGGATAAGATTAACAGGCGAAGAAAGTATCTCGAAGAAATTGATGGTGGAGTAGGGGGAGTCGGAAGTCGGAAGTCGGAAGACCGAAGTCGGAAGTCGGAAGTCGGAAGACGGAAGACCGAAGTCGGAAGACCGAAGACCGAAGACCGAAGTTGGAAGTCCGAAGATGGAAGACGGAAGACGGAAGACCGAAGTCGGAAGATGGTTGTTTCGATTTTCTGTTTTGATTTTTTTGTAACAGACTACTGATCCTTGAACATATTATCAGTCAATTACCCTGGTTTGTTCGCAAACTGAATTTGTCGCATTTTTCTATCTTAATTCGTAAACATGACATAAAACAATCCTAAACTTTACCATATAAGGCATATAAGATAAAATAATGAAAAACACAGTTTTTCTTAAATGTTCTTATATGGTTAAATATTTTAGATGTTAATCTTTTAATGCAAACAGTTTTGTGTAATTTATCAAACTGCTAATGTATTTCATTCTGTGGGAATAATAATTATATCTTTGCTATTGGTGGTCATTAGATACTACCCCCCATTCTTAAGACCACCGAAACCCACTTTCTTAGTTGAACTTCGGAAAGTGTTTTTATCTTTACACCATGAAACATTTCCTTTTCTGATGAGTGATAGGTTCTAAGCTTTCACTACCTTCACAACTTTCAATTCTTTACCTCTATTGATGTGAATAAAATATAGCCCAAATGCTTCATCCCTGAAAGAAAGTTGGATACGATTTTCTTTTACCAAATAATATAATTGAATCTCCCTGCCCAATACATCGAGCACACGTATTTCTTCGTTGCCCTGCAAACCAGAAATTATTAATTCATTAGAAAAAGGGTTGGGGTAAATTAATACATCTTGTAAAGGCAATACACCGGAGGCAGGATACTTTATTAGTGCAACTATAATACTATCTGTTGCTTTGCAGCCAATTGTATCGCTTACTGTTAAATAGTAGGTCCCGGGTTCCGAAACTGTTATTGATGGTGTGGTTTCGTTTGTCGACCATAAATACCCTTCGGCTTCGCTAAGGGCACTATCAGTACCAGAAATAATAATGGTATCAGCATTTGAAATAAAAATTGTATCTGTTGCAAAAGCATAAGTGTTTTCGTGAACTGTGAGAAATATATTATTCGTATCGCCACCGCATGTGTTACTAACAATAAGAGAATAATTACCTTGCTCAAGCACAATTATTGATGTGTCGGTTTCACCTGTTGACCAAAAATAATTAGATAATTGTTGGTCCTGTATAGCAAATTGTATTTGCCCGCCCAGGCAAATAATCGTATCGTTGCCAAACCAGGCTGAGGGTGTTTGTAGCGAAATAGCCTTTGTAGAATCTGAAAACCCACCACAGGCATTGCTTGCTGTTACGCTGTATATGCCGGCGGTTTCTATTATAATTTCCGATGTTGTTTCACCATTTGGCAACCATATAATTCC
>JAYENH010000588.1:0-2420 GCA_034721995.1 Bacteroidota bacterium | reverse complement strand
GCCCGGGTCTAGATTGTAAAAACTTGCTAAACGATAATTTACGGGGACTTCTATCCAACCTGTATTTAACCCTAAAAGTTTGTATCGGTAGTTTCTTTCTTTTGATGTACGCAGGTCGAAATGCCCAAAACTTATTTCAAGCGAATTTTCGGCATTGCTCAAAGAAAATTTCGTGTCGGACCTTATTGGATATAACAATGGCACTATTCCTTTTTTCGATTTTATGCCATGAATCGAAAAAGGTATTTCGGCAGCGGTTTGAATAAACGAACCGGGATAAAAAGCTATCAGCCCCCCCTCGCCGCCAAAATAGATTTTCCCGGTGTTTGCTTTAAAAAATGCACCAGAGTTGAACTCGAAAAATGGCAAGCCATCGGCTTTCGAGAAATTTGTAAATTCAACTCTCGAAGGGTCGAACCGCGAAATCCCACTTTGTGTGCTGATCCACAAATTATTTTTTTCATCTTCAACAATTGCATATACCGAGTTGTTGATCAAGCCCGATGTATCGCAATAATGGGAAACAAAATCTTCCATTTCAGGATCGAATGCATAAATGCCATTTCGGTTTGTGCCTAACCATAGCAATCCATCTTGTGATTCACAAATTGCAAATACATGCCGGTCAGGTCCACTTCCGGGCGGTGCAAAAACCAGGCTTTTATCCGGTTGGGTTTCGTTAAATTTAAGCAGGCCAAATCCCGATCCCATCCACATTTGTCCATTTTTGTCCTGATGGATGCACCCCATATAATTTGCCTTATCAAGAAAAGCAGAATGATGCATTGAACGGAAAACATATTTACCTGCCCGTTCTTCGGCAATTGTCAACGAATCGAGATCGGTAATCCACAAGCGCTTGTCCCTGTCGCGAAAAATTGTCCTTGCATATCTCGATACCGGTTTAAATTCGGTAAATAACCCGCTCCTATTGTTATAGAGCCACAACATGTTGTTGTAACCTACCAATAATTCATCATTGTTCAGCAAAAACAAACAGCTTGCATTTTTGCTGCCGCTTGGGTTATTGTGCAAAACAGGGGGTGTTATTACCCTAATATCGTTGTTGGCCAGGTTTACCATTTTCAAACCACCTCCTTTTGCACCTACCCAAAGATGCTTGTTTGCTGTGTCGACCACCAAAGCGAAAATCCTGTTTGGGTTGCCAATATTGTTTGGTACGGGATCAAATTTCCATGAATCAAATTTAAGCAGGGGCAATTTGTATCGTAATGCGCCATTTAAAGTTCCTGTCCAAATGTTTTCCTGGTTGTCGCGAAAAATGGAGTAGACATTTTGATTGCCAATATTTTCTTCTATCATGCTGTTCGCAACAAATTTGCCCAATGCCAGATCAAAAATCAGGATACCCGAATTGTTTGTGCCAATCCAAACCTCGCCGGGCATTATTTCCGATATGTAATTTATATCCTCCCATTCCGAAGCAACACCTGTATCAGGTATTTTGCATATACCGGTTTCGGGATCGATAACAAGCAGCCCGGTTTTATCGATTTTGGCCATAAGCAAACCGGTCGAAAGTTTGGTGAGCATCGAAATTGCGTTTATGTTTTCGTCATCAAAACTAAGCGATTTTATTGCTTCCGATTTTTTTACATTTTTATTTGTTGACAGATAATCGAAACCGAAAAGAAACAAACCTTTAGTGGATGCAAGCCACAGCCCTTTTTCGGTACGAAGCATATATCCATGTTTTATATAAACATCAGAAATTGCAGCCCGATGGATTTTTCCAGTTTCCTGATCGAAAACAAAAAGCCCTTCATGGCAGAATCCCCAAATACGATTGTGATTATCGAAAACAATTTGTCTGATTTTTCTTTTCGGTATATTTTCTTTTTCTGAAGCAATATTTTCGAATCTTGTAAAAATTCCATTTTGCCTGTCGTATCTCGATAAGCCCTGCCTTGTAAGCACCCAAAGATTTCCGTCGGGGGCTTCGGTTATTTGCAGTACCTGGTCGCTGTGTATTGTTGACGGATCCTTGGTTTTATATTTATAGTTTGTAAATGTATGCCCGTCGAAGCGGCTAAGCCCATCCCATGTGCCAATCCAAAGGTAGCCGTACATGTCCTGGCAAAATGCCGACACATGGTTATGGGCAAGGCCGTCGGCAGTGGTAAAATGCTCGATATCCCGGGCAAGGATATCTGTATTACAAATACTTATGATCAATAAAACATGACAAACGAAGTACCTCATACCATTTAGATTTTTTTATGTTACGATGACATGAAGATAATGTTTTTATACTATCAAAAAGCAGCATTTCACGAAATATCCCACTTTCATCATGCGAAACACTTGTTTGGTCATTGTTGGTAAAAAGTAATGCTTATTTTAATCTATTTTTGATTTTAAATTGAAATTATTTTAAAACAAATTGAAACATTATGAAG
>JAYENH010000587.1:0-2423 GCA_034721995.1 Bacteroidota bacterium | reverse complement strand
AGTTGTTCGTTGCATTTCGAAAATTGCCATTGAGTAGCAAAATGCAATATGAGTTCCCATATCTCGCTAAAATATAATTTCAATGGTATTTTTAGGTTTTTATTACTCCGCACCATTTTCAAATACATATTAAAAATATTGCTTAGTAAAAAGAATCCAAGTAAACCTGCCATTATCCAGTCGCCTATTTCAATTTGTTTCCAGGGAGCAAAAGTATTTAACTTAACTCCGCCATCGGCTGTTAATTCAGTTGTCATTGGCCCATGAAAAAAGATAAACAGTACAAGGATTACAGCAGCGAGAAATGCTATTGTACCAAATTCCCAAAGTTTTGAAGTATATAATTTATTTGCCAAACCTGTCCAATCGTATTTCGAGGTCAGGTATCGTCGTAATGACATCATCAGTTCGCCAGGATTGGCTTGTTTGGGACAGGTTTCGCTACACTCTCCACAGTAATAGCACAGCCAGGGAGTTGTTGAGCTTTGTATCTCGGATTCTAAGCCCAAAACACTCAGCCTCACCATCTCTCTCGGAAATGCATTCTCTTCGTTCGAAAGCGAACATACCGCAGTGCAGTTGCCACAATTATAGCATGCATGTAAATCAAATGCACCATATTCTTTAAGCTCTATTGCAAAATCTGGATTTATTTTCGACATTTCTTATTTTTTTTGTTTCAATTCATATATAAAAAATTCATCCATATCATCAATTTCGCCAGCTTCAATTTCACCGTATTTTCTCAGTGTCATTAAATTATATGTAACAACATCTAATTGAAGCCCTGTTTCTTTGGCTATTTGTGGTATGCTTTTCGGTCCGTCTTTAAGAGCACTGATTATCAGTTTTTTTATCCTTGCAAATTCTTTCCGGCTTTCTTTAACTTTTTCCGAAACAGTCCGTTTTTCTTTAATATAATTTATCGTTTTACCTTTTTCTACTTCCATTTTTGTATGTTTTGTTATAAAAGAAAAGTTTAAAACCTATTCAATTATTGCATCAATCATGCTTTCAATTTCAATATCGGTATATCCGATTAATTGAATTGCATTTGTGGGGCAAACAGGCAAGCACATCCCGCAACCTTTACAAACAGATTTGTCTATTTCGGCTACTTTTTTACCATTGCTGTCAATTTGCAAAATTGCATTGTATGGACAAACCTCCGAGCATTTGTCGCACCATTCGCAAGTTGCTTTATCAATGGTGGCAAGTGTTGGTTCAAGTTCTATTTCGCCTTTGCTGACCAGGGAGTTTACTTTTGAAGCTGCCGACAACGAAGATTTTACCGATTCGGTAATATTCAAAGGTGCCTGACATGCCCCTGCAATTAGTACTCCGTCGATTACTGTTTCAACGGGCCGGAGTTTTGGGTGTATTTCATTGTAAAACTTATCGCGCCCGATGGGCACTTTAAGTATATTGCCAATTGAATTATCTTTTCGCGGAACTAATCCGGTAACAAGCACAACCAAATCGGCATCTACTTCCAATTCCTTGTTTGCAGTTAAAATATCGTTGATTTTGACAATTGTAGTTCCCCCGTTTTTTTCTACAACTGGTGGTGATTCTACAAACGATTGCAAATAAATATCTCCTTTTTCCAAGGATTCGGTATACAAAACTTCTTGCTTGCCGTAGGTCCTTACTCCCCTGGTAAAATGAAAATTGTTTATTTTCTGATATTTCTTTCTAACACTAATTGAAGCATGAATGGCCGAAGTACAGCAATATCGCGAACAGTATTTATTTTCACCATTAACCTGCCGGCTGCCTACACAATAAATATATGCGATATTTTTTATTTTCTTATTTTTATAGATAAGATCGGTTTCGTTTAGCTCAATTAGTCTTTTAAATTGTTGAAGAGTAATTACATTTTCGATTTCGTTGTAGCCAAATTCTCCCGTTTTGGGTTGGTACGGATCCGAACCTGTTGTAAGCAAAATAGCCCCAGTGTTAATGCTGATAATTTCTTCTTTCTGGTCGAGGTCTATATCCGGGCAAATACGCACACATTCGCCACATTTGTTGCAATGGTCAAAGTCGATTGTAGGTATTTCAGGATATTCGCTTGGATAGTTCTTGTAAATTGCTTTTTGTTTTGTCAAACCGAAATTAAACGGATCATCAAACTCAATCGGACATAAGTCAACCGCTTCTTGAAATTTATCCCAGTCTACATCACAGTCTGGTTTTACATGCCGTGGTTTTATTTTAACTTTGATATCGAAATTCCCGACACTGCCTGATTTTTCGATAATCTCGGCTCCGGTAAATAAGGTAATATTCTTGTAAGTTTCGATTCTTTTGTACAATTTACCAATTACTTCTCTTCCTGTTTCGTTGGTTGTAAAAAGTTCGTTCCATTGCGATATCCTTCCTCCGACAAAATATTCCCTTTCGATTAAAAAGACTTT
>JAYENH010000586.1:0-2428 GCA_034721995.1 Bacteroidota bacterium | reverse complement strand
TTCGATAAAAGCATTTGCCAGGTAAAATGAATAACTTCCTGCCTGCAAACTATCCGAATGGCTGTCGTTCCATTGGTTAAACTCGTTTTCTTCGGAAAGGCCAATATTAAAATACCTGAACTTTTTTGTGAGTCCGGCTTTATTCCTGAAGAAAAAACTTGTGTTAAAATCGTCATCTGAATTCAACAGGCTTGAATTCAGATTCAATTCATATTTTTTATTTTCAAGATTGATTTTAACACTATTCCTGAAAGCCTTGTACAAAGAGCCTTTTTGTAATATTTCCGAACTCAGGCTACTGCTGCCGAGGCTGTCTTTTTTCAGGTCGATGATTACCGAAAGTATATGCTCGTCGTTTGCCTGGCCTTCGGATTTGATATTCCAATCGCGCGAAAATTCGACAGGCCTGAAATTTTCAACAGCATCGAAATATTTGTTCAGCAATTGATAGCGTACTTTTGCCTTCCCCGAAACAGTTTTTTGCGAGACGAATAAATTGCGCGAAGCTCCCAGGTTTAGGGCAAATCCCAAGTTATCGACGGCATGGAGTTTCGAAAAAGTATTTATGTCGTTGTTCGACAGGGCAAGTTCGAAATCAAGCTTGCTGTTTGCTGAAAAAGAATAATCTCCCCCAAAAGTCAACACCTGCTTTTTTTTCGGAGTAACCAGTAAAATTACAGGCTCGTAACTTCCCTGTGGCCGTCCATTTATGTCGGGGGCAACCCAGGCGTAGACTTTCCCGTTTGCAAGGTTTTGCACAGGTTCGTAATTCCCGTTTCCCAGGCCGGTAAAACTAAACCCAAGCCGGTAGCGGGCACTGTCGGGGTGGGTTGAATACACATATACCGGCGAATAGAAAACACTATTCGCTAAACTGTCAACTTTCTTATACAAAATCCAATCGTTGTCAAACTCCACTTCTTTCACGTTTGGGCTTATTGCCTGGTTTAAACTATCGCCAATGTTTCGCAACAAATCTTTTTGGTTATCGCTCAAATCCTGTTGCAGCGATTGGTTTTTGCTATCCTGATTGCTGAAAAACGACACATAAAACCTTCCCTTTTCGTACTGGTATTCGTTTTCGCTGTAAAACATAAAGCGGGCATAGTTTTTATCGGAATACTCAAACTCGATAGTAATCCGCTTATCTTTTGTAATTAGTTGATTAGGCGTGAAAAATACCTCGGCCTGGTTGTAATCAATGGTATAATCATTGTCGTGGCCACGTTCCATGAGTTTTCCGTCGATATAAACTTTTTCGCTGCCGGCCAGCACAATAACATAATTTTCGTTGTTGGCGCCATGCAATTTATATGGCCCCTGGTTTCCTTCTATTCCCATTAAAAACATCCGGTTATATTGGCCTTTCGACACAGCCGCACCAAAACTTGTGTGCAGGCTTTTTTTCTTTTTTTCTGATAAAGTAAAATTTGTGCTGAAAAGTGCCCCCTGTGCTTTTTTCTTTACACGAAGGAAATTTCCTTTTGTCGAATTTATTTCGAAATCGCCAACGGTGAGACTGGCTTTTTTGTTGAACACCTGGATAAAAACCTTATCGAATTCCTGTATTTGTTGCGAGGTCCCATCAGGTTGGATAGGGATATTGTCGTCGGTTATTGCAGCACGTATTTCAAACTCGTTGTTCAGCCGCCCCGACATTTGCAGGTTAAGGCTCGAATTTACAATCATGTCCTGGTTATTTCCAAAACTGATGCCCCGCGAAATACTTCCCTGCTTCTGCAATTGGGTATTCGAAAAATATGCTCCCGAAATCGAAGCCGACCTTCCGGCAACATATCGTCCGCCACGAATCCCTTCCGGTTTAATCAGGCTTTTATAATCTTTATGAAAATAAGGTGTAGTGAAATTTATGCTGAACGTGCGGTATTTTATTTTCAAAGTTTTGCCTGCAAATTGATTATCAGCAATAAATAATGCCTTGCCAAAATCGAAAGAATATAATTTATTATCAACAAGCGAACCGTCAAAAAACACCTCCTCCGAACCGGGAATAATGCTCAGGCTGTCTAATTGGATGGTATCGGAATCTATCAATACAAGTTTAACCCTCAGGTTATTTAAACTCTGGGCTTCTGATGCTAAAACAATCAGCAAAAAACTTATACACAGAAAACCTTTTTTCAAATCAATTTAGATGGATTTGTTTTAATCAATAACAAACGTACATAATAATAGATTAGGTACACCAAAGCGCAGCTAAAACTGCAAACAAAAATTAGAACACAGATGACACTGATTGAGCAGATTTACACAGATTTTTCATACACATTGCTGTAGCGTGTTTTTTCTAATCTGCCTTGTCCGTTTAAATATTTCCATATTTCTTTGTATTTTTATTGGAAAATATGGACTCAATGTACAAAGCAAAATCTATTTACACACAACTTGCCCTCGAAACCATTGTTGC
>JAYENH010000585.1:0-2428 GCA_034721995.1 Bacteroidota bacterium | reverse complement strand
GGTTTTCCTTTTACCTTTTAGCGAAAAAATGAAATACAAAGATCAGGGTGAGGACAAGATTTTTATCGACTCGGGATCAAATATATGGCTTGGCTTAAAAAGTGGTGGATTGCATCGATTTAATCCTGAAAATAAAAAGTTTGAAAGTTTTGATCCTGGAAATGATATTCCGGCAAACATTGATAATTTTAAGATCACATCAATAATTGAAGATGCGAAAGGCAATTTATGGATCGGTACTTATTTGCGTTCGGTGGTTTATTTCGATGTTAAAAACCATGACTTTATTTATTTAAAATCAATTCGCATATTTAATGATACTATATTTGCCATAACCGATATTTGTTTGCAAAATGACACACTTTGGATTGGCACTTTCGATATAGGATTGGTATGCTATGATCTGGAAACAAAACAGTCGAGAATTTACAATGCAGGGCATAGCATACACGATTTGCTATATCGAAATGTTAAAACACTTTTTGTCGACAGGACAAATAATTTATGGATTGGTTCCAATGGCAAAGGAATTAATATTTTAAATCATTATCAGAAACCATTTTATTATTTAAACGATTCAGAAGAGAATCCAATAAATATTTCATTCTCAAGTATCAGATCGATTTACCAGGATGAGGATAAAAATGTGTGGATAGGAGGATACATGGGTTTCGAGAAGCTAAATCTTTTAAATGCCACTACCGAGCTTATTAAAAATACAATAATCTATTCAATATGCCCCGATCCCAGAAATAAAAATATATTATGGCTTGGAACAGAAGGAGGAGGAATATATTCATATAATAAAGTATCGAATGATTTCGAAAGATTTGTTTTTGATGAATATATCGAATCAAACATCAATGTTGGATGTAATGTTTATGGCTTGCATGTTTACGACATTGAATTTAAAAACGATAGCTTGCTATTTGCCGGAACAAACCTGGGGTTGGTAAAAATCAATACAATAACAAATTCATTCCATATTTTTGGATTCGAGTCAAATTATACGAATAGCCTTCCGGTAGGAAAAATAATAAGTATTGATTTCGATAGCAACGGAAAACTTATGATTAGTTCAGGGACTCAAGGAATTTTTGAATACAACGAGAAGGATAATATTTTTGTGAGGCCATTTTCGGGTAAGGGCAATTTTCCAAACACTTATGTTTTTTGCATTCACGAAAGTAAAAATGGAATTTTCTGGCTTGGTACCGATTGGAGCTTATGTTGTATGGATACTAAAAAAGAGACCTATACTTATTTTACCAAAGATGATGGTTTGCCAAATAATGTTGTTTATGCAGTTTTGGAAGATGATTATGATAATTTATGGTTAAGCACCAACCAGGGTATTTCGAAATACAATCTAACTGAAAACAAATTTAATAATTTTGATGATAAAGATGGCTTGCCCGGCAACGAATTTAACTCAAAGGCATTTTTTCAAAGTGATGATTATTTTTATTTTGGAGGAGTTGATGGTTTGGTAATTTTTAACCCTGATGAAATTTTTATAAATTCTATACCTCCGAAACTTGCAATTACTCAACTAAAAAAGTACTCGAATAAGGGAATCGATAAAAGTTTTGCAATAAAAGATGACAAAATAATTATTGAACCACATGAAAATATTGTTGAGATAGGTTTTTCTACATTTGATTTTATCGATCCGTTAAGTTGCCGATATATGTATCGTATACAGGGTTATAGCGATAATTGGATTGAACTGGGAAACATGCACAATATATTTTTAAACGATTTGAACCCCGGTAACTACAATTTGGAAATTCGTGCCTCTAATAGTGATGGTATATGGACCAATAGCCCAAAACAAATAGAACTACAGGTTATCCCTAAATTTATAGAAACCATCTACTTTAAACTCATAATATTTCTTGTTTCCCTGCTAATTGTAATAGCTGTTTATTTTGAAAGAATGAGCATAGTTAAACGGCAAAAGAAAGACCTGGAAATCAGAATTCATAAAAAAACAAAAGAACTGCTCAAGGCAAACAAAGAATTGAATATTTCAAATTCAACTAAAGATAGATTTTTATCAATTATTGCCCACGACTTGAAAAACCCATTTAACTCATTGTTAGGATTTTCAGAAATATTGCAAGAAGAGTGGTTTAGCATGGAAGATAGCAAGCGTCTTGAACTTGTGAGTATTTTGCATAAAACACTCCAGGAAACCTATCAATTGCTAATTAATCTGCTTGATTGGTCTCGGCTTCAACGCAATAAGCTTAAATGGCAGCCGGAAATGGTCGATTTACACGAAATAGTTCAAAATACTTATGCACAAACAAATCCGTTGGCTGTGCATAAAGAAATCTCAATTATAGTTTTGGTAAACCCAAATACACAAGTATATGTTGATAAAGAAATGATTAGTACCATACTTCGTAACCTAATCTCCAAT
>JAYENH010000584.1:0-2435 GCA_034721995.1 Bacteroidota bacterium | reverse complement strand
GGTTTCGATATTCATTAACGAAAGGATTGCTTTGTCCTTATCGTGTGTAAGTAGTTCGCCACGTTTGGCCAATTGTATGGTATAAACCGAATTGGATTCGAAAATTTTTGTAGTAACATACGAAATTGTAGAAACAAGCATAAGTGGCATAAAAAGTTCGTAGCCCCCTGTTATTTCAGCAATAAGGAAAATAGCTGTGAGGGGTGCATGAATAACCCCTGCTATTAACCCGGCCATCCCTACCAGGGCAAAATTGGTTTCAGAAATCGAAACACCCAATAGCTTTAGGATTTTTGTGAAGAACAAACCGGTGTTGACCCCGAGAAAAAGGCTGGGGGCAAATATTCCGCCAATACCTCCTGCACCAAATGTAGTAGAAGTAGCTATTACTTTAAAAATTATGATCATCAGGAATAGAGCAAGTGTTACCCAAATGCTATCCTTGTAATCGTAAAAAAAAGTGCTATTAAAAAGATAGCTGTAATCGCCTCTTAGGGCAGAGTTGATATCGGCGTAACCCTCCCCATAGAGCGACGGAAAAAAGAAAATTAAAACTCCAAGTACCAAACCACCTATTAAAAGTTTGTTATGCCATTTTTTTATTTTGCCGAAAATGTCACCAACTTTCATATACATCCGGGTAAAGTAAACCGACACCATTCCGGTTAAAAATGCAAGCAGGATATAATATGGTACATCGGCCATTTTAAAATCTGAAATTAAATCTACGCTATATAAAACATCCTGTCCCAGAAAAAAGTACGATGTTAAAGCGGCTGCTACCGAGGCCAGTAATAATGGTACCAACGAGGCCATGGTGAGATCGAGCATAATAACTTCGAGAGCAAAAACAATACCTGCAATAGGAGCTTTAAAAATTGCAGACATAGCTCCGGCACATGCACATCCTAATAGCAGTATAATCTGTTTATGATTAAGATGAAATAAACGTCCAATGTTCGAACCGATTGCTGCACCGGTTGCTACCGTTGGGCCTTCCAGTCCTACCGATCCACCAAAACCAACCGTAAGGGCACTGCTGATAACCGACGAAAACATATTATGGCTTTTTATAATACCACTGTTTTTAGATATTGCATATAACACGCTGGGAATTCCATGTCCCACACGCTGTTTTAAAATGTAGTTGGTGAAAATTACAACAATGAAAATTCCTATAAACGGGTAAATAAAATACAGGTAATTATGATATTCAATTGAAATTTTATTTGTCAGAAGGCTTTGGATAAGATGAACCGAGTTTTTGATTATCACAGCAGAAAACCCAACAGCAAGGCCTATTGCCACTGCAAGAATCATGATAAATTGCTTGTTGGATATATGCCGGAGCCGCCAGGTTAAAAATTGCTGCAAAAGTTTATTTGCCTTCATGCCACAAAAGTAATCAAGATTTGGGATAATTGGTTAAAAGGTTTAGAGTTGATTAGTAGATTTTTATTCCTGCATTTGTCGGAAAAAAGTCTGTTTGTGAAAATTCTGCTAAATTTCAAGAAGTGAAGTTGATTTCGAAAATCAATATTAGTTTTGCTGAAACCAAACCAATAAAATATTTGTGATGAAAAAATTTTTAACGACAGCTTTATTTGTATTGATTGGCCTGACAATTTTTCCTCAAACTCAGGCATACCTGACTATTTCTGTAAAAGCCGGAAACATCCCATTAGAGGGTGTAACAGTTACATATACCTGTAATTGGGTTTCGAATCTCGGTAACTGGAGTTCGTGGAACAGTGGTTTGACTGATGTAAACGGCGAACTAATTACACCAACAGGCGAGAATTTAAACAATGTAACTGTTGAAGTTACAAACGTACCCTGGGCTTTGCAGCAATTGTACGGAAATACTTTTTATCCGGCACAGCATACTTTTGCAAGTTTGACCCAGCACGAAATAATTGAGTTTAATACCGAGCAAACATCTCCCATAATAAACATATTACAGCCAAACTCAGGAAACATAAGCATAAGCTCCGGCAGTTCTGTACCATTCGAAGTCGATGTTACTGTTGGAGGTGGCTTTAGTATCGATACCGTAGTTTTTTATCTTGATGGACAACTTATGCCTGCCATAATTTCATCAGGAAGCATTTATGTTCCACAAACAGCATGGGTTCCCTCTACATTAGATTTTTACCAGAACCATACACTTGTTGTGTCTTCCACTTCGTCAAACATGGCAGTATCAACCGAAGATATTATTTTTTATCTTGATTGCAGCGGCACAAATTGCCCTAACCAATTGCCGGTAATTTCATGGATAAGCCCCGTACCAACCACAGTAAACCAATCCGGAGGACTTGTGCCACTTGATATTATTTTGTCGATTGTCGATTTTGACGGCTCTGTTTTATCAGCAAAAATTAACATTGATGGTAGTTCAAATAATCTTTTGCCCGGCTCGAACAACACTTACA
>JAYENH010000583.1:0-2436 GCA_034721995.1 Bacteroidota bacterium | reverse complement strand
AGTTACAATGGGAGAAACTTTTATCATTTCCTACGGAAGCGATTTTACGAATTTCTACAATGCCTTCGGTTTTCATCCTGATATGGTAAGCGAACATATTACGGGCGATGGCGACGATGGCTATTACCTCTATCTCGGGGGCGACCATACAACTGGTATTTTAATCGATGCTTTTGGAAATATTGATGAAGATGGCACGGGCCAGAACTGGGAATACACCGATTCGAAAGCTGTGAGGTTAAATTCTGTTTCCACGCCCAACGCAACATGGACTGCTTCGGAATGGACTATTACAAGTGCAACAGCTTCGCAAACAGGGCCGGGGGCACATAATAATTTTGTTACCTGGACAGGGAAAAACAGCGAGACCTGGAACAATACTGCAAATTGGGGCAACGGGGCAATACCAACTTCTTCAACAAATGTAAAAGTTCCGGTATCGGCTACAAATTTTCCAACAATATCTGCTGCCGCGACAACAAATAATATTTTAATTGAACCGGGCGCATCACTGGTTGGAGTCGATAATCTTACATTAAGCGGAACTGCTACGACAAAGCAAACTATCTCGGCCTATACCGATAATAGCGATGGTTGGCATTTAATTAGCTGCCCCATGTCTGACATGGCAATTGCCGGTTCCGATTTTGTGAGCGACACATACGATTTTTATTTGTACGACGAAGCAACAGACACATGGATGAACCACGAAAACCATGCAAACGAAGCACTATTCAATAATTTTACCCCCGGGCTAGGCTATCTTGCCGGATACGAAACAACAAGTACGAAATCCTTTACAGGCAGTCTAAACAATGCCAATGTTACCGTTTCGGGTTTGACAAAAGCCAACGATGGCTGGCATGTTTTGGGCAATCCATTTCCTTCGGCCCTAAACTGGGCAACAGGCTGGACATTAACAAATGTTGGAGCAACTGCCCAAATCCTAAAAGCTGACGGGACAGGCTACCGTGTTCTGACATCGGGCGACGATATTCCTGCCAACCAGGGTTTTTGGGTGCAGGTTTCAACTGCCCCGGGAAGTGTAACAATCCCTGTTTCGGCAGCCATCCACAGCAACCAGGCATTTAGTGCAAAATATGGTAAGCCAAACAATTTAAAACTCAGGCTTTATATTGATACTATCAGATATGTGGAAACGCGGATAATTTTCAACAATAATGCAACCGATAATTTTGATTGGAATTTCGATGCTCATTATCTGCCACCTATGAGCGATAGCATACCCCGGCTGTTTTCGTTTATTTCAGAAGAAAAAATTGCTTTAAACAGTATAAATTTCAACAATAATAAAACAATAAACCTCGGGACAGAAGTCATTTCGGAAGGCCAATACAAACTTTTTGCCGATGGTGTTTCTTCTTTCAAAAATAATATTTCAATAATTATTGAAGACAGCCGTGATAATATTTTTTATGATTTACGGGAACTAAACCCAATTAACATAGAACTACTTCCTACTGATAACCTTAAACGGTATCTTCTGCATTTTACAAACGACAATGCCGATTCACCAGATATTTCAGTTTACAGCTTTGGCAAATATGTTTACATCAATAACAACAACGATAAAGATTTACAGGCAAGCATAAATATTTCTAACATGTTGGGACAGGAAATTTGGCATGGCGAAACGAATTTGTCGGGATTGCAAAAAATCAGGCTCAGATTATCTCAAACCTATATCCTTGTAAAAATCAACACAAATAAAAATATGATTACGGAGAAGCTGTTTATCAGGTAACTTAGGCGAACCCGTAAATTGTCGTATCTATTGCGTATTTTGTCGTATCTTTACAAAAAAATAAAATATGAATACGAATCAGACAATATATAAAACCCTGAATAACAAAGACCCATTCCAGTTGATTGAAGTATCAAGAGATGGAGTTGACTTTGGAATGTTCAGTACATTAGTATGCGATATGCCCTTTAGTATTAATGATTGGTCGAAAATATTGCACATATCAGAAAGAACAATTCAAAGGTACAAAAGGGAAAACAGAAAGTTTGACTCTATACATTCTGATAGATTAATAGAAATAATTTTACTGTTAGATAAAGGAATAGAGGTTTTTGGCAATTCAAATAATTTTACAATCTGGTTAGAATCTGCAAACATTGCATTGGGGGGAATAAAACCAAAAGATTTATTAGATAATACCTTTGGGATAGGTTTGCTAAAAGATGAATTAGTGAAAATTGAGCACGGAATATTAGCATGATTGTTTATAGCTTGGCAAAACAAAAGTATTGCACAGACTTATCCGGAACAGGTGCGGAAAAAGCCGGAGGCAGATGGAATAACAAAGGAATAAAAATACTTTACACAAGTGATTCGCGTGCATTATGCACTGCTGAAATTGCAGTTCATACATCTTTTAGTAATATTCCAAAGAATTATTATTTAGTGCT
>JAYENH010000582.1:0-2439 GCA_034721995.1 Bacteroidota bacterium | reverse complement strand
ACTGTACGATAACGGTTTTCCCAATCGTTCCGGTGGTTATAAATACCATTGGCAAACAAGGTATGGTTGTCGTTAAGCTTATAATCGAGGCTCAAGGAATAGCTCTGGCGGATACGTTGCAAATAGTACTGGCGGATTTGTATTTCTTCAGCAAAAGCAGAACCGTCTTTATCATCTTCGTCCATATAATCCCATTCGGCTTCATAATTATCGCTGCCCAAACTGTGATTATGGTATGAAGCACTTGCAATGACCCCTAATTTGTTGTTAAAGAAGCGATCCCCCAACACAAGAGCACCATTATAAATCGGTTTTGAAGCAAGGATATTATATCCTGAACCCAATGTTAAACTTACCCTGCGGTCGTAAGGGGCAGAGCGGGTTACGAGGTTTACCGAACCACCTATGGCATCGGCATCCATATCGGGCGTAACTGCTTTGTTTACTTCAATGGCCTGAATCATGTCGGCAGGTATCAGATCAAGCTGTACGGTGCGGTCTTCGGCTTCTGCCGATGGGATACGCTCACCGTTTACCATTACCGAATTATATTGGGGGGCTGTTCCACGGATGTTTCCAAAACGTGCTTCGCCCTGGTCGTACTGCACATTGATACCGGGAATCCGTTTCAGCGCATCGCCTATATTGGCATCGGGGAATCGACCTACCTGGTCGGATGATATAATGTTAGTGATATTCCCTTTGTTCATTTGGGTGTTCAGCGCTTTTGACTGACCCTGCAACTGTCCACTTACAACTACTTCGGATAATTCAATACCTGGTACCAGGCTGAAATCGACAACCGTTGTTTTACCGGGTTTTACAGTAACTTGGTTTTTCTCGGGATTAAAACCAATGTAAGTAACCGATATTTCATAAGTACCTTCGGCAACCCCTGTGATAGTAAAATAGCCATAATTGTCGGTAATACTGCCTTTGTTAATTGATTCAATAAATACGCTTGCACCAGGCAATGAAAGTTTGTCGGTATCCAAAACCCTTCCTTTAATAATGCCAGCTTGTTGCGCCTTAACAACTATTGTTAAAGCTGTAAGAAAAACTAATAAGTAAACTTTTACTTTTGTCATAATTTGAAATTTTAAATTTATGGCAAAAATATAGGGGGAGTATTGTAACGGGGTTAATCAAACAACAAGAAATAGTTAAAATATTATTACATTGTTGCTACATGTTAAATGAGTTGATTTAGTTTTGTTTGTTCTATCTAGGTAGGGTGCTATGTGCCGCTTGCGTATAAGGGTTTGGCTATGCGTAGTTTGGGATTTTGAAACGACAAACTTACAATCTATAAAATAGCCAAAGTTTTATATTTTACCTCAAAAATAATCTAAAAATTTAAAATAGAAAAATTTGGCGGTGCTTTTTTCTTGTTGCAAACTTCCAAAAACCTTATTTGCCGCATGATATATAGCTTTTGTTACAGGGCGTTTCTCTTAAGCTACCTCTAAATGAACACTCGAATTAAAGTCTATACTCATTCTTACAGTAGCTTCCAATGCTGAAAAAACTTTCATAATTGTAGAAAATCTCACGTCTTTAGTATTGTTTTCAATTTTAGAAATCTGTGCTTTCTGCACACCAACAAGTTCGCCTAATTGTTCTTGAGTAAGATTTTTTTCTTTTCTAGCTTTTCTAATCATTTTGCCAAGTATGTCTGTCTTTAACTCAAATTCAAATAAATCTCTTTCTTCTGAACCCTTTTTGCCAATATATTCATCCGTCAATTCTTCTAATGAAAAAGTTTTCATATTATTCTCCTTTATTTTTTCGTTCAAAATAGTCATTCCTTATTTGCTCTGCTTTATTTATTTCAGCTTTCGGAGTCTTTTTTGTTTTTTTTATAAATCCGTTTGTCGCTATAACTAATGTTTCAGTTTTATCAGTATTGTCCCAAAATGCTAATAGTCTAATTTGCTTTGCCAAATATTTAGTCCTAAACTCCCAAATTTCACCTGTCAATTTTTTAAATAATTCAGGGTCATTAACATCTTTAGATTTCCATATATTAAAAACCACCTTTCTTCTTGATTTTTCATCAAGTTCGTCAAGAAATGTTTTTACTTGTTCAAGAAACCGTACTTCGTATTTGTTCATTTATATATTTTGGTACAAAGATAATAAATATTTCCCCAACAGGAAACTTTTTTAGTTGTTTTTTTGTGGATTGTAATCTTCTTTTTAATGCCCTGTAACGTTAAGTATAAGAATAGTAGCCGGCTGCGGAACTCAAATTTTTCAAGTTACAACTAAATTCTATGCGGGCTACAATGTTCATACTTACTACTATTTTTGGCTATTATTTTTATACTTTGTTCTAGGTGTTACCTGCTGGCTTTCTTATTGTTATTACTATTATAAACGCTATCAAAAACCCAAAACAAAGATAAATAAATAAATCTCCAATCATTGAATATAGCG
>JAYENH010000581.1:0-10533 GCA_034721995.1 Bacteroidota bacterium | reverse complement strand
CACATTTTTATGTGTTCAATCAAAATAGAGAATTGGTTTATACTGGTCGGGCAATAGATTTTCCGCGTGATTATACTCAACTGAAAGTTGATGACCTCGATCGCACATTGACCGAATTATCAGAAGAAAAAGAAATCTCGCAACCTGTAATAAATCCAATAGGCTGTAATGTAAAGTGGAAAAACAGAGATAAGCACTGGATGCCTGCTGATGCTTGCGATTTAGTATATTAAGTAAAGATACTGTCATTTATTTGCCGGTGGCGACAAATCCATTTGTTGTCGTTATTGTTAGTTGCTGCCGGCAATAAATGGCTTCAAATTTAGTGTTGTTTTTAATTGAATTATGTATATTTTTGAAAGCAATTAATTAAAGTAATATTCAAATTTTAAAAACCGATTTTATGAAATCTTTTAGTCGACTAATGTTAATTATGCTACTTGCAATTGTACTGATTCCCAGTAATTCATTTGCACAGAAAAGAAAGAAGAATAAAGAAAAAGAAACTACTCAAATAAGGCCTGAAGAAGATCCACGGGCAAGGGCTACAATGTCCGAAAATTTAATTCTGATAAAAGCAGTTGAACGCGAATTTGGGTCTTATGAAATTCAGGTTGATCCAGGTAAAGATAAAGAAGGTAATAATCGGAGATATGCTACAAGTTCGCGCGAGGAAGAAATTTTGCATTCTATTCTTGAAGCAAAATCGCTGGTTAATATACTTAACTACTATTTGAAAAGAGGTTATGATATTAAATCGAGTTATGCGATACCCGAGAAAGAAGGAGTTAATCATTATTTCCTTTTGGGAAATATTGGTGTTAAAAAAGATGAAGACACCAGAAATCAGGCCGCAAGTGAACGTAATGTAAACCGGCGCAGGGCAAACCAGAACAGGGCAAAATTAGGCCCCGAAGAAATTGAGCAACGAAAAAAAGCCAGAGAGGCTGCAAGGGATAAGTAAAGCTGCTTAGAAATTACAGCTTTTTTAATCTTCATGAATAAAATTTAAAATAACAAACCTGCCGAAGGTTTGTTATTTTTTTTGCCTTGATTTCTCATACAGATACTACATGGAAAATAAGTTCCGGCTACCAGATATTGTATTGTGTATTTTTTTATATTGTCTTAGCAGGAAAATGCCAAATACTGCCTTACTCTCTTTCTTGAAACAATCATCACGCCAAGCGAGATGAAAGCTTTGTTTTTATAGCTTTCTTACCTGCCTGCCGGCAAAGGCAGGGCATACAGGTCAAAGACCCGGAAATTAGTTGTTTCCCTGTTGATGCTATCTAATATTCCATTTTAATATCCTGTACCATCATCTGAAGATTTATTTTCCCACGGAATTCATTCTCAATAAGAGTGTAGCACACATGAAAAGGTATGCGTTGTTTTACAATCAAAAAATGCTCCGACTGGTTGAAAGCAATAGCCGGCAAAACTAAGTGAGAATTATCTCCCTGCATTAAATCAAGTTTTAAGTGTTCTTCGTTTTTACCAACCATTTTCCCTGTACCCCAATCAATAACATTTCGGGTAACAAAAACAGGCGACATATTATCCGGGCCAAAAGGAGCAAACTGCTTAAGTATCCGATAAAATTTCGGGGTAATATCCGATAACTTAATAAGGGTATCAATATTTATTTGCGGAACCAACTGATCCTCAGTAATGTTTTTTGCTACGAATTCTTCGAACCTGCGTTCAAATTCCGGTACATTTTCAATTTTCATTGTTAAACCTGCAGCATAAGTATGTCCTCCAAAATTCTCTAATAAATCGGAACAAGCCTCAACAGCACTATATAAATCGAAACCTTCTACAGTACGGGCCGAGCCGGTTGCAAAGCCATTCGATTCGGTCATAATAACAGTTGGGCGGTAATATGTTTCGATGAGTCGTGAGGCTACTATCCCAATAACCCCTTTGTGCCAATATTCCCGGTACAAAACTGTTGTTTTTTTGCTTTTCAATTCTTCACTCAAATCAATTATCTGTAGGGCTTCAAGGGTAATATTCCTGTCAAGGTCTTTTCTTGCATCATTAAACGAATTTACCTCCATAATTACTTCCTGGGCAATTTCGTTCGATCCTGAAATCAGCAGGTCAACAGCTTTTCTGCCTGACTCCATTCGTCCTGCTGCATTTATTCGGGGGCCAATCTTGAAAACAATATCGCTTATTGTAATATCTTTTTTTCTAAGGTTCGATACCTCGATGGTAGCTTTTAAACCATCACTGGGATTGCCATTTAATTGCAGAAGCCCGAAATGGGCAAGCACCCGGTTTTCTCCTGTTATTGGAACAATATCAGAAGCAATACTTACACAGACTAAATCGAGGTACGATTCCAACCTATAAAAAGGAATATCGTATTCTTGTGCATAGCCCTGTAGCAATTTAAATCCAACCCCACAACCCGAAAGATGCTTAAAAGGGTAGGGACAATCATTGCGTTTTGGATCTAATACAGCCACAGCATTGGGAATTTTTTTATCAGGCGTATGATGATCACAAATAATAAAATCGATACCTTTCTCCTTTGCGTAAGCAATTTTATCAACAGCCTTTATCCCACAATCAAGTGCTATGATTAATCCATAATTGTTGTTAAGCGCATAATCAATACCTTGAATCGAAATTCCATATCCTTGCGAATACCTATCGGGAATGTAATAACCTAAATGCGGATAATCTTCTTTAAAAAATGAATACACAAGGGCTACTGATGTAGTTCCATCAACATCGTAATCGCCATAAACAAGAATTTTTTCATTATTGTCGAATGCCTTTTTTATCCGGGCTACTGCTTTATCCATGTCTTTCATCAGAAATGGATCGAGCAAATCTGTTAGTTCCGGGCGAAAAAAGGTTTCCGCTTCGGCATAAGTTTTTATTCCACGTTGCACCAGCATTTTGGCAAGTACGTGGTCTATATTAAGCGTGCGTGCCAGATGCTCAATATCATGTACATTTCCCTCTGGTTTAATTTTCCAATTTTTTTCCATAATAGTAAACTTTAATATTAACGAGATAATTGAATAAAAGGTAGTAAACGGACACACTGAGACTTTCTCACGGCATGTAGACGTGCATTTACAATATTATAAAAACATGTAAATACTCACCATGGGCAAAAAAAAAAGAAGGAAACAGGTAGAATTCTTAATCAATTCTAACAATAATTTCCCTAAAGCTTTTTTTACCTGCCTGAGAAAATTAAGCCTCGGATTTTATCCAGTTCACCAATCCTTTTTTCTCGATAATCTGCATAAGTTTACCGGGAAGTGGAGCAAAGTTGAATTCTTTCCCATTCAGGGATATTTTTCCGTTTTCGAAATCAACATCAACCTTATCGCCTGCATTATAGTTATCTACTATTTCGCTATTTACTATCAACAACAAGCCCTGATTAATTGATGAGCGGTAAAATATCCTGTTTATGGATTTTACTATTACAGCCTTTACTCCGGCATGGGCAAGCCCAACTGCCGGATGCTCGCGCGAACTGCCACAACCAAAATTGTCGCCTGCAATAAGAATATCACCACTCCGAACACTCTCGGAAAAGCTATCGTCAAAACCTTTAAATAAATGTGGCATAATTGCTTCGGGGTCTGAGCTTAATACATTGTAAGTCAAATTCCCGGCAAACATTTGATCCGTATTTAGATTGTCGACATCGGCATAATTCCAAACACCATTAATGCGGCGGTTTTCACCTTCTTTTATTTCGAGGGTCGAGCTTTGTTCTTTACTATATGGATATACATCGTTTGATTTTTTGCTGCGCGGATCGCTAATTACACCATTAAGTGCAGTATGGGCAACACAAGCCGGGGAAGCAAGATATATTTCAGATTTTTTATTCCCCATTCTTCCCAGAAAATTTCGGTTGGCAGTTGAAATTACCGTAAAGCCATCGGCAGGGATACCTTGTCCTGTGCCTAAGCATGGCCCGCATGAAGAACCAAGAATAACAGCTCCTGCCTTTATTAAATTCGAAATAATACCTTCATCAATAGCATCGAGATAAATTTGTTGGGAAGCAGGAGCTATCAACAACTGAAATCCTTTGGCAATTGATTTTCCTGCAAGTATTTCTGATGCAATCCTAAGGTCTTCTAAGCGCCCGTTAGTGCAAGTGCCAATCAATCCCTGATTAACAACTTTGCCAGCAACTTCTGCTACAGCCTTAACATTATCAACATGGTGAGGGGCGGCAACAAGGGGGAATACTTCATCAAGGTTTATATTTATTTCTTTGAAATATTCAGCACCGCTATCTGCCCAAATGCCTGTATGCTTTTCATCGCCAAGAAAATTGGATAAAACTTCGTCGAAAGGGAAAACAGCATTTTTTGCCCCCATTTCCGATGCCAGGTTTGCCAGGGTCATCCGTTCCGAGATTCCCAGGTTTTTTACCCCGTCGCCGTGGTATTCTATCGACATGTAGTTGGCCCCGTCGGAACCAATCATACCAATAATCCAAAGCGAAATATCTTTGGCATACACTCCTTCGCGTAATTTTCCGCTAAGATTAATTTTAATGGATTCGGGAACACGAAACCATGTTTCGCCCCTTTTCCATAAGCCTGCCGATTCGGTACGATCGATACCGGCAGCCATAGAATTAAAGGCTCCGGCTGTGCAGGTATGGCTGTCGCTTCCAACCACAATCATTCCCGGACGGGCATGATACGACATGATTTGGTGACAGATTCCTTTTCCTGCATCATAAAAATTTTCGATACCCTGCTCAGAAACAAATTCGCGCACCGACTGGTAATCGGAAGCAAGTTTTGCATTTGTCGGCGGGGCATTGTGGTCGAGAACAATCAGCATCTGATCCGGGTATGCAAGTTTTTCACCTCCCATTTTCTCGAAAGTTTTTCGTATGCTTGCCGAGTTGTCATGCGTTAGCACAATGTTGGGCTTCCGAAAAACAATACTTCCGGTTTTTGCACCGAAAATTTTTTCTACAAAAGTTTGTTTTAACATATCTATATATTTTTTGATATTTTTTTATAATCCAAAAAGCGTTTTTATGAATGAGTATTAAGTTTTCATATTCCCGCTTTAAATAAAAAAATCTCCATTTATAATAGAGATTTTAAATTACGATAAAGCTTTAGTAATATATTCGTTAAGCAATATATTACTAAGTATCTCTGGCGATGTGTTTACACCAAACTCTTTTAGTTTTCCTATCAGGCGGCTTTTCTTGTCTTCTGAATTATCCCCCGATTTCAATATTGCTTTCAGTTCTTTAAACTGCGAAACTTTTAGCTCATCTTCAAAACAGACAATTATTTTTTCTATGTTGAGACTTTCATTTTTACTGGTTTCTTTTTCTGAAATTTGATTCAAATCAGGAAAACCAAAATTTTCGAGCTCCTTAATTGATGCAGTGAGTATTTCCCAACCCAGTTTTTTGCAAGCATCAATATTAGATCCTGTCCCCGAGCTGTCCCTCAGCGACCATGAACTGTAATCATAATTTATGTTTTGTATTATTTTTATTTTCTGCGAACCACTGCCAAAAATTCTTTCGAGCAGGATGATGGTGTATGTTTTCCAGGCCTCTAACTCAAAATCAGTTGCATTTAATTTACTTATTTGCTCTTTTAAAAGTGCTATTTCCTTTTCTGACAAGGCCTTCATAATAATAATTCATGATTTATTAAACCAAACAAAATTAATATTATTAAGCAGAAAGAAGCTTAAAATATGATAATATTTTCAGAAGAATATTTGTGTAGGGGGTTAAACCTGTGTATCATCAATGATCGGAAGATTTTGGCTATTACACCGAAAAATACAAATGAGTTTTTTTTGGATTAGGATTGCGTATATACCAACCGGCACTACATAAGCCCGATTTTAATTTTCCTGATGATATTATTGAAACTGGTGTGAAAATATTTTATACGATATTCCAAGCTTTCACAAAAGCTCCTGTTCTTTGAAAATCTCTGGCCTGTCTGCCCTGCCTTTACCGGCAGGCAGGTGAGAATTCGTCAAAGACCAGAAAATATGTTGTTCTCTTGTTGGTGCTAAATATCAGCCGAAAGCAAACATATTGATATTAGAATAATCGTTTTTTCCATAATTTCAGATCAGGATAATTAACTATTTTTAATGTTGCCCGTATGAATGCTAAAAACAAAGAATAATCATCATGCGTTTTACACAAAAGTATAAATTACGTTCCCAGTTCAACATCTTTCTGCTTAGCTTGCTGTTAGTACTATTTTCGTTACTGGGTGTATTTATTTATAAATACGAACAACATAAAATTTTTACCAGCAACAGCTTGAGGATGCAGAGTCAGCTTAGCGATTTTGTGGATATGTTCGACATACAAAATACGCTGAAAACAAACAAGGTAAAAGAGGATTTGTTGATTGCCCACCATGTTTTTCACGAAACCTACAAAGGCGAAATAAAAGAATCGACAAACGAAAAAATTGCAATCAGGGCGGTTAATCAAATTAGTCTCGATTCTTTCGATATCGAAGTGCCTCGCTGGGAAAAAAATGGCATCCAAATACAATTCGACAAAATAATTGTAGACAGGATCAAATTGCTTGGGCCAAAAACGGCTACTATTTTCCAAAAAACAGAATACGGCTATCTGCGAATATCCACCAACATTAAAAACCCTGATGGCAGCCGGGCCACAGGAAGCTTTATCCCCAATGGCACGCCAATGATAAATGCCATTGAAAAAGGAGAAAGCCACGAGGGGCGCGAATCGCTGGCAAACGATTGGTATATTGCCAACTACGAGCCAATTTATATCAATGGCAAAGTTGCAGGTATGTTAAGTGTTGCCGAAAAAGAAAAAGACCTTACGTTGATAAAAGAAAAGTTCGACAAAAAACGTATGCTCAAAACAGGCCACCCGTTTATAATATCGAACAATAAAGAATACAAGGGGCTGTTAGTTGTCGACGCTTATTCGCTGGGCGACAATTGGTACGAAACCAAAGACCTGAAAAAACGGGCTTATTTCGATAACATGATAAAAGCTTATAATAGCAAGTCGACACTGTTGGATGTTGACATGGGGACCGACAACAAGGTGTATTCGTTCGAGACATCATCGCCAACGTCGGACAGACGATTGATGGTGTTTATTCAGTATTACGAATTATATGAATATTTTATAGGAATTGTAATCCCTAAAACCGATTTTATTACAAACCAATTGATTAGGCTATTTTTTGTTATTATTTCGGTTCTTATTTTATTTATGCTGATTTCGATTTTTGTTATAAACCGGTTTATTAAATCGAAAACAAGGCCATTAAGCCAATCGGTTGATTCGATTAAACAAATGACAAAAGGAGAATTGCCCGAAGCCCTGCAAGTGTCGGGGAGGGACGAAATATCAGAAATTGGAAATTCGCTGAACAAACTTTCGGGAATATTCCGTACCAATGCTTTATTTGCCCATGATATAGGGCATGGGAAATTCGACGAAGAATATCATGTGCTGGGAAAAAACGATGTACTGGGAAATGCACTGGTAACTATGCGGCAAAACCTGAAAGACTTATCGTGCAAACAAGAAAAGATACATTGGTTGCAGGAATCCACAAATAAAGTAAACCTATTTTTACGCGAGGAAAAAGAAATTACCGATTTGGCAAACCAACTGCTTTCGCACCTCGCCGAAATTATGGAATTTCAAGTGGCTGCCATTTATATCAATATGAATGAAAATTATAAGCTAAGAGGCTCTTATGCTTTTAATGTCAGAAAATCGAATGCAAACGAATTTGCCCCCGGCGAAGGATTAGTTGGGCAGGCTGCGTTGGAGCATAAAACCATTTTGTTTAAGAATGCACCCAAAGAGTTTATTTATATTCAATCTGGCCTGGGCGAAATAGAATCGGCCAACGTAATAGTAGTGCCATTAATTTATCAGGATAAAGTAGTAGCTGTACTTGAATTAGGCAGCAGCCATGAAATAAGCGAAGAAAAGCTCGAATTGCTTGAAAAAATTTCGGAGTCGATTGCCATTGCCATTCATTCCATAAATGTACGAAAAGAGATGAAAGGCCTTCTGGAAGAATCGATAGAGCAACAAAAGAAAGCTGAAAAAGCAGCCGCCGAGTTGGCAGCCAGCGAAGAAGAAATTAAGCAGAGCAACGAGATGTTAGAATCTCAAACAAAATCGTTGAAAGAATCGGAGAGCAATCTTCAGGCACAACAAGAGGAGCTACGAGTGATAAACGAAGAGCTGCTGGAAAAAGGCCGTTCCCTCGAAATTCAGAAAAAAGAAACCGAAAACAAAAACAAAGAGCTGGAAGTATCGGGCAAAGAACTTGAACAAAAAGCCATAGAGCTTGAGGCAGCAAGCAAATATAAGTCAGAATTTCTTGCAAATATGTCGCACGAGTTGCGCACACCATTAAATAGTATGTTGATACTTTCTGACGATCTTGCTAAAAACAAAAGTAAAAAACTTGATGCAGATCAAGTTGAATCGGCAGAAATAATTTTCAAAAGTGGGCACGATCTTCTAAATCTTATAAACGATATTCTTGATCTCTCGAAAATTGAATCGGGAAAAATGCAAATGGTTTTCGAGCAAATGCCCTTGAGCGAGATAGAACAAAAGATTACCATGAATTTCAGCAGGATATCTGAATCAAAAAATATATATCTGAAAACAAACTACCACGAAGGCTTGCCGGCAAGTATCGAATCAGACGTACAGCGTTCGTACCAGATAATTAAAAACTTAGTGTCGAATGCCGTTAAGTTTACATCAAAAGGCGGCGTTACCATTGATATTAAAAAACCGGACGCTACAAATTTACCGGAAGGCTCGAAAATGAAACCCGGGAATACAGTAGCCATTATTGTTAGTGATACAGGAATTGGTATTGCTGAAAATAAACAAAAGGCAATATTCGATGCTTTTAAACAAGTCGATGGTGGCACTTCGCGCAAATATGGAGGAACAGGACTTGGCCTTTCTATTTCGCGCGAGCTGACAAAACTACTTGGTGGCGAGCTGCATCTTGTAAGTAAAGAAGGCGAAGGCTCTTCATTCTCGCTACTATTACCACTTAGTAAACCTCAGGGCAATATTCAGGCTGATTTAAAAAAAGAAAACAAGCCAAGCGAGAAAACAAAAACAGTTAGCAAAACTGATGAATATAAAGCAAAAAGCAAATTAAATAAAACTATTGACGACGACAGGGAGGAGATAAAAAAAGGAATAAAAACCATTCTTGTGGTTGAAGATGATACTACATTTCTGAATAACCTATTGAAGTTATGCCATGAAAAGGGATTTAATTTTCTGGCATCAACAACAGGGGCCGAAGGCTTAATCATAGCCAATAAGTTTCAGCCCGATGCAATAATATTAGATATAAGATTACCAGATTTCAATGGTTGGGATTTGCTGAAAAAACTAAAGGAAAATAGTACTACCCGGCATATTCCGGTTCACATGATGTCGGCCGAGGAGCAAAGTATCGATCCTGTAAAAAGAGGGGCAATAGGTTTTATCACAAAGTCGGCAGAAAGCGAAACCACTTTAGATATGTTGAACAAAATTGAGGATTATATCGACGCATCTGTTATGAACCTTTTGATTGTGGAAGATGATAACAATCTTCGTACGAGTATCAGGAAACTGATAAGCAAAGAAAAAAATTCCACATTAGATGCTTCAACCGGCGAGGAAGCATTGAAAATTCTATCCAATACAAAAATCGACTGTATGATACTCGATCTGGGACTACCCGATATGTCGGGCTTCGAGTTGTTAGAAATAGCAAATAAAGACAAAAGCCTTAAACTCCCTCCTATTGTGGTTTACACAGGAAAAGATTTAACATCAGCCGAAAACGAATTGCTTCATCAGTACACAAACTCAATAATTATTAAAGGCGAAAAATCGGTAGAGCGATTGTTAGACGAAACTGCCCTATTCCTGCATAAGGTAGTAAACGATTCGCTAAAAGAAATTCCATCTACAAATGTTGAGGAATACGATAGTGATATTGTATTCAAGGATAAATCAATACTATTGGTCGACGATGATATGAGAAATGTGTTCGCACTTAGTAAAATATTGCGGGACAACGGCATGAGAATACTCAAAGCAGCAAATGGAAATATGGCACTGGAAAAACTAAAAAAACATCCTGAGATAGATTTCGTATTGCTTGACATTATGATGCCGGAAATGGATGGATACGAGACTTTAAAAGAAATACGAAAAAAAGTTGCATATAAAAACCTGCCGATTATTGCTATTACTGCAAAAGCAATGAAAGGCGATAAAGAAAAATGCCTCGAAGCAGGAGCCAACGATTATCTTACAAAACCTGTGGACGTTGATAAATTGCTATCAATAATGCGGGTTTGGCTCTATAAATGATTATTGATTATTGATTATTGAAATTGAAAATTAGAAACTTAGGACTGAAGACTATAGGCTGAGGACTGAGGACCGGAAAGAATGACAGAAAAAGCAAAAATACTAATTGTTGACGACAG